>JBKOYW010000232.1:0-3429 GCA_046744275.1 Actinomycetota bacterium | reverse complement strand
GCCCGAGCACGCTCGCCAGCTCGCGATGGACACGCCGATCCTGCGCAACTTCGAGCTCGAGAAGCTGCGCCAGGTCGACAGCTCGGTGTTCCGCGCCCACACGATCGACATCACCTGGCCCGTCGCCGAAGGCCCGCAGGGCATGGACACCGCGCTCGAGCGCATCTGCGCGGAGGCGAGCGCGGCGCTGACCGAGGGCGTCAACGTGCTTATCCTGTCCGACCGCGCCGTCGGCCCCGAGCGGGCCGCCATGCCGTCGCTGATGGCGGTCGGCGGCGTCCACCACCACCTGGTGCGCGAGGGGACGCGGCTTCAGGCCGGCCTCGTGCTCGAGTCCGGCGAGCCGCGCGAGGTCCATCACTTCGCGACGCTGATCGGCTACGGCGCGAGCGCGATCAACCCGTACCTGATGTTCGAGTCGCTCGGCGAGCTCGTCCGCAGCGGCAAGGTGCACGACGTCGACGACGTCGAGGTCGCCGAGAAGAACGTCGTCAAGGGCATCGCCAAGGGCCTGCTCAAGACGATCTCCAAGATGGGGATCTCGACGATCCAGTCCTACAACGGGGCGCAGATCTTCGAGGCCGTCGGCCTGGCCACCGACCTGATCGAGCGCTGCTTCACCGGCACCGCCTCGCGGATCGACGGCGTCGGGATCGACGTGCTCGCCCGCGAGACGCTCGACAAGCACGCCCGCGCGTACCCGCACACGCACGAGGAGATCCTGCCGGTCGGCGGCGTCTACGCCTGGCGGCGCGACGGCGAGCACCACATGTGGAACCCGGAGACGATCGCGCTGCTCCAGCACGCGGTGCGGCACGGCGGGCAGCAGACCTACGAGGAGTACGCCAAGCTCGTCAATGACGACGCCGCCCGCCGCGCCACGCTGCGCGGCCTGCTCCAGTTCAAGGAGCTGCCGGAGGAGGAGTGGCTGCCGCTCGACGAGGTCGAGCCGGCGAAGGAGATCGTGCGCCGGTTCTCGACCGGCGCGATGTCGCTGGGCTCTCTCTCGCGCGAGGCGCACGAGACGCTGGCGATCGCCATGAACCGCCTCGGCGGGCGCTCCAACACCGGCGAGGGCGGGGAGGATCCGATCCGGTACACGCCCGACAAGAACGGCGACTCGCGGCGCTCGGCGATCAAGCAGGTCGCCTCCGGCCGCTTCGGCGTGAACATCCACTACCTCGTCAACGCCGACGAGCTGCAGATCAAGATGGCGCAGGGCGCCAAGCCCGGCGAGGGCGGCCAGCTGCCCGGCCACAAGGTCGACCGCTACATCGGCTCGATCCGCTTCACCACGCCGGGCGTCGGCCTCATCTCACCGCCCCCGCACCACGACATCTACTCGATCGAGGACCTCAAGCAGCTGATCTACGACCTGCGCTGCTCGAACCCGGCCGCGCGCGTGAGCGTGAAGCTGGTATCCGAGGTCGGGGTCGGCACGGTCGCGGCGGGTGTCGCCAAGGCGAACGCCGACCACGTGCTGATCTCCGGCCACGACGGCGGCACCGGCGCGTCCCCGCTGTCCTCGATCCAGGCGGCCGGCATCCCGTGGGAGATCGGGCTCGCCGAGACGCAGCAGACGCTCGTGCTCAACGACCTCCGCTCGCGCATCTGGGTGCAGACCGACGGGCAGATCAAGACCGGCCGCGACGTCGTCGTCGCGGCGCTGCTGGGAGCCGACGAGATGGGCTTCTCGACCGCCCCGCTGATCGCCACCGGCTGCGTGATGATGCGCGCCTGCCACCTCAACACGTGCCCGGTCGGCGTCGCCACGCAGGACCCGGAGCTGCGCCGGCGCTTCGCCGGCACGCCCGAGCACGTCGTCAACTTCTTCTTCTTCGTCGCCGAGGAGGCGCGCGAGATCATGCGCCGGCTCGGGCTGCGGCGGTTCGAGGACCTGATCGGCCGCGTCGACCTCCTGAAGGCCGACGAGGCGATCGACCACTGGAAGGCGCGCGGGATCGACCTCACGCACGTGCTCAACATGCCGGACGTCCCGCTCGGGACGACGCTGCGCCGCTGCCGGCCGCAGGACTCGCCGCTGCCCGGCGCGCTCGACTGGAAGCTGATCGAGGCCGCCCGCGAGGCGATCGACCACCGCCGCCCGGTGAGCGGCGAGTTCGCGATCCGCAACATCAACCGGACGGTCGGCGGGCTGCTCTCGAGCGCGGTCACGAAGGTGCACAGCTTCGAGGGCCTGCCGCCGGAGACGATCCGCTTCACGCTGCGCGGCTCGGCCGGCCAGTCGTTCGGCGCGTGGCTGGCGCCGGGCGTGGAGCTCACCCTGATCGGCGACGCCAACGACTACACCGGCAAGGGCCTGTCCGGCGGCGTGCTCGCCGTCCGCCCGCCCGAGGGCGTGACGTTCAAGGCCGAGGAGAACGTGATCATCGGCAACACCGTGCTCTACGGCGCCACCGCCGGCCGCGCCTTCTTCCGCGGCCTCGCGGGCGAGCGCTTCGCGGTCCGCAACTCGGGCGCGAGCGCGGTGGTCGAGGGCGTCGGCGACCACGGCTGCGAGTACATGACCGGCGGGCGCGCGGTGATCCTCGGCCGGACGGGCCGCAACTTCGCGGCCGGGATGAGCGGCGGCGTCGCGTACGTGCTCGACGAGGACGGCACGTTCGCGTCGCGCTGCAACATGGGCCTCGTGGGCTTCGACGAGATCGGCGAGGCCGACGCGATCGAGCTGCACGACCTGATCGAGGAGCACCACCTGCGCACGCAGTCGCCGGTGGCGGCGCGCATCCTGCGCGAGTGGGCCGACGTCCTGCCGCGCTTCGTGAAGGTCATGCCGCACGACTACAAGCGCGCGCTGCGCGAGCTCGCCGAGGCCGAGGCGCACGAGATCGAGCCCGCCGAGTCGACCGGCGGCGAGGGGTTCGTGGCCACGGAGCAGGCTGCCTGATGGGCAAGCTCGGAGGGTTCCTCGAGGTCGAGCGGATCGGCCAGCCGGAGCGCGACCCGGCGCACCGGATCGGCGACTACCACGAGTTCGTCAACACGCTGCCCGTCGAGGGTCTGCGCGAGCAGGGCGGGCGCTGCATGGAGTGCGGCGTGCCGTTCTGCCACAACGGCTGCCCGCTCGGCAACCTGATCCCCGACTGGAACGACCTCGTCTATCGCGACCGCTGGCGCGAGGCGATCGAGCAGCTGCACGCCACCAACAACTTCCCGGAGTTCACCGGCAAGCTCTGCCCGGCCCCGTGCGAGGCCGCGTGCGTGCTCGAGATCCGCGAGGGCGACGCGGTGTCGATCAAGCAGATCGAGGTCTCGATCATCAACCGCGCGTGGGACGAAGGCTGGGTCGTGCCGCGCCCGCCCGCGGTCGAGACCGGCCGCACCGTCGCGGTCATCGGCGCCGGCCCATCGGGCCTCGCCGCGGCGCAGCAGCTCCGCCGCCGCGGCCACGGGGTGACGGTCTACGAG
>JBKOYW010000114.1:0-8241 GCA_046744275.1 Actinomycetota bacterium | reverse complement strand
CGCACAGCTTCTTGACCCAGGTGCGGCCGTGGCGCAGGTGAAAGGTTTCCTCCTTGTCGACCTTCGCCAGCGCGCGCTTCCAGGGGCCGAACGTGCTCGAGTGATGCACGTCCGAGAGCAGCACGAAGCCGGCCTGGTCGTAGAGCGCGTTGGCCATCACCAGCTCGTGCCACGAGTCCAGCGGCACGTCGAATGCGTACGGGTACTTGAACGCCGCCGGATCGCGCTCGTAGATCAGCTCGCCCATGTCGACGCCGAGGTCGCCCAGCAGCCGGTAGCCGATGTGGGCGTGGGCCAGCTCGTCCTGGATGATCGAGACCGCGGACCCGAAGTTGTTGAGGGCGGGCGCGTGACGGGCGGCGCGGAGGTACGCGGGGGCGCTCACCAGCTCGGTGTCGGCCGACACGGTGAGGATCCGGCGGATGCCCTTCAGGTACTCGGGTGACATGTGCCGGAGGCCCTCCACCAGCTTGCCGGACGCGAGATGCGCGCGCACCTCGTCCTCGGTGCGAGGGGCGAGCTCCTCGATGGTCGGCGTCGTCACGGCCCCTTCTCTCACATATGACACTTGACTGACGAGCGGCATCGTATAGTCTATCCGCCATGGGGTCAAGATGGCGACCCTGATCGAGCTCGACAGCGTGGCGCCGACCATCGGGCGCGACGTGTGGCTGGCCCCGACCGCCGTGCTGATCGGCGACGTCCGCATCGGCGACCGCGCGAACGTGTGGTTCGGTGCCGTGCTGCGCGGCGACCTCTCGCACATCGAGATCGGCGAGGAGACCTCGGTGCAGGACAACGCGGTCCTGCACTGCGCCGGCGACCTGCCGACAGTCGTGGGCAGCCGCGTGACGGTCGGCCACGGCGCCCTGCTCGAGGGCTGCGTGATCGGAGACGGCGCGCTCGTGGGCATGGGCGCCATCGTCCTCCAGCACGCCCGCGTCGGAGCCGGCGCGATGCTCGCCGCAGGCGCCGTCCTGTCCGAGCGCCAGGCCGTCGCGCCCGGCATGCTCGCGGCCGGCGTTCCGGCGCGCGAGAAGAAGGCGCTCTCGGGCTCCGCCGAGCGGTGGACGCAGATCGCGGTCGAGGACTACCAGCAGCTCAGCCGGCGGTACCTGGCGACCCGATGACGAGAGGAGACACCGTGGAAGCAGCCATGCTCATCGGCGGGGAGTGGCGGCAGGCCGCCTCCAGCAGGGAGCTCGAGGTCGTCAACCCGGCGACCGAGGAGGCCGTCGGCGCAGTGCCGAGCGGTGACGCCGCCGACGTCGAGCTGGCCGTGGCGACCGCCAAGCGAGCCTTCCCGGAGTGGGCGGCGACCGACACCGAGGCGCGCGCGCACATCCTGGCCAAGGCCGCGGCGCTGATCGAGGAGCGCGCCAAGGAGCTCGCCGCGGTCCTCACGTCCGAGCAGGGCAAGCCGATCGCGGAGGCGCGCGGCGAGGTCACGCACCTGGCCCACGGCGTCCGCTATTACGCCGAGGCGGCCACCAAGGTCCGCGGCGCGTATCAGGAGCTGCCCTCGGCCTTCGGGCCCGCCTACGGGCAGGTCATTCGGCGCCCGATGGGCGTCTGCGCGGCGATCACGCCGTACAACTTCCCGCTCACGCTGCTGGGGACCAAGGTCGCGCCGGCGCTCGCGAGCGGCAACACGGTGGTGGCCAAGCCGGCCGCGACGACGCCGCTCGCGACGCTCGAGGTGGCGCGCCTCTTCGCCGAGGCAGGCGTGCCGGACGGCGTGCTGAACGTCGTGACCGGCCGCGGCGCGGACATGGGCGACGCGCTCGTCGGCCACCCCGACGTACGGCGTGTCGCCTTCACCGGCTCGACCGAGGTCGGGCGCCACGTCGTGGGGGTGGCCGGGCCGCAGCTCAAGCGCGTCTCGCTCGAACTGGGCGGCTCGGACCCCGTGATCGTCTGCGAGGACGCCGACGTCGAGGCCTCGGTCAAGGCGGTCATCATCGGGCGGTACTGGAACGCGGGCCAGGCGTGCCTGGGGTGCAAGCGCGTCTTCGTCCACGACTCTGTCTATGACGACTTCGTCTCCCAGCTCGTCGAGCGGGTCAAGCGGTACGAGCCCGGCGACGGGAGGGTCAAGGCGGAGAAGCCGCGGCTGCGGATGGGTCCCATCCACACGCAGGCAGGCCGCGACGAGCTCGTCGAACAGATCGAGGACGGCGTCGCCAACGGCGGCGAGCTGCTCACCGGCGGCGGCACGGGCGAGCACGAGAAGGGCTGGTTCCTGGAGCCGGCGGTCGTCGCCGAGCCCGGCGAGAACTCGCGCCTCATGCGCGAGGAGGTGTTCGGGCCCGTGCTGCCGGTGTTCCGCTACAGCGACTTCGACGACGCCATCCGGCGTGCAAACGACACCCCCTACGGCCTCGGCTCGTCGATCTGGACGCACGACGTGCGCAAGATCCACCGCGCCGCGCAGGACATCGACGCCGGCATGACCTGGGTGAACCAGATCCACTACGGCTACGACGAGCTGCCGTTCGGCGGCATCAAGGACTCGGGCTTCGGCAAGGAGCACGGACTGGAGGCGCTTGACTCCTACGTCGAGCTCAAGAGCGTGGTCGTGGGCGGGCTCGGCTCATGAACGTCGCCTCCGTCACGCTCGACAACCCGCCGGCCAACTCCTACGACCTCGAGGTCATCCAGCGGTTCGCGGCGGACATCGACGACGCGATCGCGTCCGATGCGCGGGTGGTGATCGTGCGCTCGGCGAGCGAGAAGTTCTTCTCGGCCGGCGCCGACGTGAAGAAGTTCCTGGACGGCGACATCGACGCCAACTTGGAGATGATCCGTGTCAGCCAGGCGGCGTTCCGGCGGATGGCGGCAGCCGAGCAGGTGTTCATCGCGCACATCGCCGGGCACGCCCTCGGCGGCGGGCTCGAAATCGCGCTGGCCTGCGACGTCCGGCTCGCATCCCCGGGCAGCTACAAGCTCGGCACGCCGGAGGTGACGCTCGGGCTGCTGCCCGGCAACGGCGGCACGCAGCGGCTCACCCGGCTGCTCGGGCCCTCGCGGGCGATGCACCTCCTGCTCACCGGCAGCACGTTCGCGCCCGAGGAGGCGCTGCAGTGGGGCCTCGTAGCCGCGCTGATGGACGAGCAAGCGGTGCGCGAGTACGCCGAGCGGCTCGCCGCCGGCCCCCGGCTGGCCATCGCCGCGATCAAGCGCTGCGTCCACGAAGGCGGCCAGTTGCCGCTCGACGAGGGCCTCGCGCTCGAGGCCGAGCTGGTGGAGCCGCTCTTCCGCTCCAAGGACGTGACGGAGGGCCTGACCGCCTTCGTCGAGAAGCGCGAGCCGGAGTTCGTGGGGGCATGAGCGTCGAGACCTTCAGCGAGCGCGGTGTGTTCGTGAACGGCGTGCCCGAGCCCTTCGAGGGCGACGGCCGCGAGATCCGCAACCCCGGGACGGGCGAGACGGTCGCCCGCGTGACGAGCGCCGGCCCCGAGCTGGCCGACCGCGCCGTGCGAGCCGCGCGCGACGCGTTCCCCGACTGGGCGCGGCTCGGCTACGCCGACCGCGGCAAGCTGCTCCACGCCTGCGCCGAGGCGTTCGAGGCTCATGTCGACGAGCTCACGCCGATCCTCGTGGCCGAGCAGGGCAAGACGATCCGTGAGGCGAAGATCGAGCTCCACAAGGCCGCCGACACGCTCGAGCACTACGCCGGCATGGCCAAGGAGGTCCGCGGCGTTTCCGTGCACGGGCTCGACCCGGGCGTCGACGGCCGCGTCATCCGCCGGCCGCTCGGCGTGGTGGCGGCGATCGTGCCGTGGAACTTCCCGACGACGTTGCTCTGCAACAAGCTCGGGCCGGCGCTCCTGTGCGGCAACACGGTCGTGGCCAAGCCCGCCGACACGACGCCGCTGACGACGCTGCGGCTGGGCGAGATCTTCACCGAGGCCGGGCTGCCGCCGGGCGTCTTCAATGTCGTCACCGGGCGCGGAGCCGTGGTGGGGGAGGCGCTGGTCACCCATCCGCTGGTGCGCAAGGTCGCGTTCACCGGCTCCACGCCGGTGGGGGAGCGGGTCGCCGCTCAGGCGGCGGTCGGCTCCAAGCGGGTGACGCTCGAGCTCGGCGGCTCCGATCCGATGATCATCTGCGACGACGCCGACCTGGCCGCCGCGGCGAGCGCCGCCAGCATGGGTCGCTTCTACAACTGCGGGCAGGCCTGCCTGGCGATCAAGCGCGTCTACGTGTTCGAGTCGGTGGCCGACGAGGTCATCGAGGCTATCGGCGCCAAGGCCGCGCGGCTGCGGGTCGGCGTGGGCAGCGATCCGGAGAGCCAGATGGGGCCGCTGCACACCGAGGGGCAGCGCGCGGAGCTCGAGCGCCAGATCGCCGAGACGCTCGCCGGCGGCGGCGAGTTGCTGACCGGCGGCGGACGGCCCGAGGACGAGCGGCTCGCCAACGGCTGGTTCCATCAGCCCACCGTCGTGGTGGACCCGCGGAAGGACTCCCCGATGGCGCGGGAGGAGGTCTTCGGGCCCGCGCTGCCGATCTGGCGCGTCAAGGACATGGACGAGGCGATCGAGCTGGCCAACGACTCGCCGTTCGGCCTCGGTTCGTCGGTCTGGACGCGCGACCTCGATCGCGCCGAGCGGGCCGCCGCCGAGCTCGACTGCGGCTATACGTGGATCAACTCGCGGACCAAGGTCTACGACGAGCTGCCCTTCGGCGGCCTGAAGGCGAGCGGCTACGGCAAGGAGCACGGCTCGGAGGCCTTCGACTTCTACACCGACAAGAAGTCCGTGGTCGTCAGGCGGGGGTGAGCGGCCTCACGGCAGGTCGTCGATGAACGCCGCGATGGCGGGGAGGACCTCCCCCGGAGCCTCGAGGTGCGGGCTGTGGCCACCCGGGACGACGAGCCGGTCGACGGGGCCGCGCACGCGGGCCTCGATGCGGTCGAGCTGGTCGAGCGTGCCATAGGGGTCGTCGGCGCCCTGGATCAGCAGCACCCGGCAATCGACGCGCTCGGCATCCTCCTCGAGGCTCCAGTCGCGGAAGTCCGGGTCCAGCCACACGTCGCACCAGCCCCAGAACGCGGCATCGACGTCGTCGTGGTGCCGGTCCATCCGTGCGCGGAGATCACCGTCCAGGAACTGCTCGCGGGCCACCCGGATGGCGGCCACCGTGATGTCCTCGACGATCACGTGCGGTGCCAGCAGCGCGATCCCCGCGACCGGGTGACGCCCGGCGTGGATGAGCGCGATCGACGCGCCGTCGCTGTGGCCGACGAGGATCGGCTCGCGCGCCTGCAGCTGCTCGAGCACGTCGGGGAGCACGTCGAGCGCCTCCTCGTGGAAGAACGCCGGCGTCCGCGGCCGCGGCGGCGGCTCCGAGCGTCCGTGGCCGTAGCGTGAGAACGCGATCACGCGCCGCCCCGTCGTCTCGTTCAGCACACGCGGCACGTCGCGCCACAGCCCGACCGAGCCGAGGCCCTCGTGCAGCAGGACGAGCGGGCGTCGCGCCGGGTCGCCGGACAGGTCGACCGTCTCCAGCCGTCTGCCCGCGACCGCGACGCTAGCCTTGCCCGCCATGTCCGGGACCGAGGTGGCACCCATGCCGTCGGGCGCGTTCGTGGAGCACATGCGCGAGTCGACGCAGTTCCGCATCCACGAGCTGTCCGGCAGCCGCGTCCATGCGTCCATGGTGCTCGACGAGGCGCATCACCAGCCGTTCGGCATCGTGCACGGCGGCGTCTACGCCTTCGCCGTGGAGGGCGTGGCGAGCGCCGGCGCCAACGCGGCGATCTCCGACCAGGGCATGTACGCGGTCGGCGTCAACAACAGCACGGACTTCCTGCGTCCGCTGTCGGCGGGCGCGATCGACGTGGTCGCCGAGCCGATCTTCCAGGGGCGCACGCAGCAGCTGTGGGGCGTCGAGATCACCCGGCGGTCCGACGGCAAGCTCGTGGCCCGCGGTCAGCTCCGGCTCTACAACCGCCCGCTCCCCGCAGAGCAACGCTAGGCGGGCGCTGCCGCCGCCTCGGCCTCGGCGTCCCGCAGCTTGTAGCGCTGGATCTTGCCGGTCGGCGTTCGCGGGAGGTCGTCGACGAAGGCGACCGCGTGCGGGTACTCGTACCGCCGCAGCCGCTCCTTGCACCAGTCGCGGAGCTCGTCCGCGAGGCCGTCGGGATCCGCCGGCGGCCCGGCGCAGATGATGAAGGCCTTGATGCGGCTGATCTCGTCGATCTTCGTGCCGATGACGGCGGCCTCGGACACCGCCGGGTGGGCCACCAGGCAGGCCTCGACGTCGGCGGGCGAGACCCAGAGCCCGCCGACCTTGATCATGTCGTCGACCCGGCCCTGGTAGACGAAGTAGCCATCTTCGGTCTGGATGTAGCGGTCACCGCTGAAGAACCAGTCGCCGCGCATGCACTGGCGGGTCTTGGCCCGCTGGTGCCAGTAGTAGGACGCGCAGCTCGCCCCACGCACGAGCAGGTTGCCGGGCTTGCCGGCCGGCACGTCCTGCCCGGCGTCGTCGACCACCCGCAGCTCGTATCCGGGCACCGGGCGCCCTGACGTCCCGGGCCGCAGATCGTCGACGGTGTTCGAGCAGTAGATGTGCAGCATCTCGGTCGAGCCGACGCCGTCGAGGATGGGGACGCCGGTGAGCTCCTGCCAGCGCGTCTGGATGGAGGCGGGCAGCGCCTCGGCCGCGGACACGCAGGCGCGCGCGCTCGAGAAGTCGGCCTCGGCGGCGCGCGGGGACTTGAGCATGGCCGCATAGAGCGCCGGCACCGAGAAGAACAACGTGGGCCGGTGCCGCTCGACGGTGTCGAAGATGCGGTCCGGTCGCGACGGTCCCATCAGCTGGACGGCGGCGGCGCCCACCGAGAGCGGGAAGGTCAGCCCGTTCCCGAGGCCGTACGCGTGGAACAGCTTGGTCGTCGAGTAGCAGAGGTCGGCATCGGTGATCCGCAGCACATGCCTGGCATAGGTGTCGATCGTGACCTGGATGTCGTCGTGCGAGTGCACGACGCCCTTGGGGCGCCCCGTCGAGCCGGAGCTGTAGAGCCAGAACGCCATGTCGTCGCGATGCGTGTTCGCGGGCGGCTGGAGCTCGTCGGGCCGGCCCGCGACGGCCTCCTCGAAGCTCGCGTGCTCTCCGGCGTCGCCGTTCGCGACCAGTGCTCGGACCGCCGGCCGCTCGGACAGCGTCGGCCCGAGCTTCTCGAGCAGCGACGAGTCGACCACCACGACCTTCGCGTAGCTGTCGTCGAGGTAGTAGGCGTAGTTGTCCGCCCGGTCCATCGGGTTGACCGGGATGGGCACGGCGCCGATCCGGATGGCGCCGAGGAACGTTGCGTGGAAGACGGGCGAGTCGTCGAGGACCATCATGACCCGGTCCTCGCGGCCCACGCCCAGCTCGGTCAGGAGGGCGGCCGTGCGAGCCGTGAGCGCCGCGACGTCGGCGAAGGTCAGGGTTCCGTCCACACCGATGAGCGCCCGACTGTCGCCGCGACCCTCTTCGAGGTTGTGATCGAGCAGCAGGCTCGCGTTGAGCCGATCAGGTGCGGCGACGCTCATCTCCGGGACCACGCTCCTCTCCGACGCTGCGCGCACACCACTCTAAGACAGCTTGATGACGTACGTCAAGAGAATGATGCGTCCGGGACGGAGGTGTCTCGGCGCGGGCAGGGCAATTTCGGTTGCGACTCGCGTCATTCCGGGGAAGACTTCATGTCGAAGCGGGCGCCGAACCGGGGGGCGGGATGATGGAGATCAGCAAGCGCGTGACTGCAGCGGGCGCGATCACGGCGACGATGGCGATCGCGGGCGTCGTCGGGGTGACCACGGCGTTGGCGCGGCCACTGCCGCCCGGGGACCCGGAAGTCGCTACGGGGGCGGCGTCGGTGGCGATCGCGGCGCCCGCTCCCGCGCCGGCGGTGCCGACGTTCGTGAACGGCCTGTCGCAGAACGTGTTCTCGGCCAACCCAGCCGACTGGATCAACGGCGAAGTGTGGGTCCGGTCGACGTTCGACAGCGACCGCGACGGCGAGCTCGACCGCATCCACGCCGACTACTCGCTCCCGCGCGAGACGCAAACCGACGGCCTCAAGGTGCCCGTGGTCTTCGAGGCGAGCCCGTACTACGCGGGAACGGGCGAGGCCAGCAACTGGCCGGTCGACCACGAGGTCGGGTTCCCGCCCGCGGCGCGCGCACCGCAGCAGTGGTTCGCCGGCTCGTTCCGGAGCCCGACGATCAGCACATCGCACGAGAGCACGTG
>JBKOYW010000491.1:0-4164 GCA_046744275.1 Actinomycetota bacterium | reverse complement strand
GAGATCCTCGCGCGCGAGCTCGACATCGTCGCCATCGGCTCGAAGATCCAGAGCCAGGTCAACGCCGAGATGGAGAAGGGCCAGCGCGAGTGGGTCCTGCGCCAGCAGATGAAGGCGATCCAGGAGGAGCTCGGCGAGCAGGACCCCACCGAGGCCGAGGTCGACGAGCTGCGCTCGACGCTCCAGGAGCTCGACCTGCCCGAGCAGGTCCGCACCCAGGTCGACCGCGAGCTCAGCCGGCTGGAGAAGATCCCCCAGGCCGCCGCCGAGCACGGCGTGATCCGCACCTACCTGGAGTGGATGGCGTCGCTGCCGTGGGGCAAGGGGACCGAGGACAACCTCGACCTCGCGCACGCGCGCGAGGTGCTCGACGCCGACCACTACGACATCGAGAAGGTCAAGGACCGCATCCTCGAGTTCCTCGCCGTTCGCAAGCTCAAGCCGGACGCCCGCGGCTCGATCCTCTGCTTCGCCGGCCCGCCCGGGGTCGGCAAGACGTCGCTCGGCCAGTCGGTCGCTCGCGCGCTGGGCCGCAAGTTCGAGCGCATCAGCGTCGGCGGCGTGCGTGACGAGTCCGAGATCCGCGGCCACCGCCGCACCTACATCGGCGCGATGCCGGGGACGATCATCCGCGCGCTGCGCGACGCCGAGTCCCAGAACCCGGTGTTCATGATCGACGAGATCGACAAGATGGGCGCCGACTACCGCGGCGACCCCGCGAGCGCGATGCTCGAGGTGCTCGACCCCGAGCAGAACGCGATGTTCCGCGACCACTACCTCGACGTCCCGTTCGACCTCTCGCGCACGATGTTCATCTGCACGGCCAACGACATGGACCGCGTGCCCGGTCCGCTGCGCGACCGCATGGAGGTGATCACGCTCGCCGGCTACACGGAGGAGGAGAAGCTCCAGATCGCCAAGCGCTACCTCGTGCCGCGCCAGATCGAGCGCAACGGGCTCAAGCGCTCGCAGGTCGCCTTCAGCGACTCCGGGCTGCGGGAGATCATCTCCTCATACACGCGCGAGGCAGGCGTCCGCAGCCTCGAGCGCGAGATCGGGTCGGCGTGCCGGAAGGTCGCGCTCGAGGTCGCGCTCGGCACGCTCGAGCGCAAGATGTCGGTGACCGCGCCGCGCGTGCGCGAGCTGCTCGGGCGCCCGCGCTTCCAGCCCGACGTTCGCCGCCGAACGGCACCACCGGGCGTCGCCACCGGGCTCGCGTGGACGCCGGTCGGCGGCGACGTGCTGTTCGTCGAGGCGAGCGCGATGCCCGGCAGGGGGAAGCTCACGATCACCGGCCAGCTCGGCGACGTCATGCGCGAGTCGGCCGAGGCCGCGCTGTCGTACGTGCGCGGCCACTCCGACATGCCGGACGACTGGTTCGCCAAGCACGACGTCCACGTCCACGTGCCCGCCGGCGCGATCCCGAAGGACGGCCCGAGCGCGGGCGTCACGATGGCGACCGCGCTGATGTCGCTGGTCTCCGGGCGGCCGGTGCGCGACGACGTGGCGATGACCGGCGAGCTCACGCTGACGGGCCAGGTGCTGCCGATCGGCGGATTGAAGGAGAAGGCGCTCGCGGCCCAGCGGGCGGGGATCCGGCGCGTGCTCGCGCCGCGCCGCAACGAGGCCGACCTGGAGGACATCCCGGAGCCGCTGCGGAAGGACATGGACTTCGTCTGGGTCGGGGAGATCGGCGAGGTGTTCGCCGCGGCGCTGTCCGATGGCGCCAAGCGCCGTTGACGGCTTCGCATCGCGGGTATGCTCGTCACAAACAGACGCGGAGAGGTGGTATGGCAAAAGCCAAGAAGAAGGCCCAGAAGGCTCAGGCTGCGGCCATGAAGGCGC
Organism: Actinomycetota bacterium; assembly: GCA_046744275.1. Classification (GTDB taxonomy): domain Bacteria; phylum Actinomycetota; class Thermoleophilia; order Solirubrobacterales; family Solirubrobacteraceae; genus DASSUW01. The sequence continues at coordinate 2,319 of JBKOYW010000491.1, read as the reverse complement.
GCGCGAACCCCTACGTCCAGCGCATCGTCGAGGACGAGGACCTGCGCGAGAACATCGCGGACGCGTACGCGTCGGCGCGCAAGGCCTGGGCTCGCCTGAGCAACGGCAAGTCACCCACCACACAGATCTTCGACGACAAGAAGCTCCAGAAGGAGATCAAGAACGCCGCCGGCTCGATCAAGGACGCCAGCGTCGCGCTGCGCGAGGCGCCCAAGAAGAAGAAGCGCGGCGGCTTCGGCAAGGTCCTGCTCGTCGGGCTCGCCGGCGCCGGCGTGGCGCTCGCGGTCAGCGAGGGCCTGCGCAAGAGGGTGCTCGACTCGCTGTTCGGCGCCGAGGAGGAGTTCGAGTACAGCTCGACGACCACGGCGTCGGCCCCGTCCGGCGAGACGGCAGGTACGACCACCTAGAGTCGGCCGGACACCCGCTTGACGAAGAGCGCCCAGTGGCGCTCTTCGTCTATCCGGGCAACAGCGGGATGTCCCACCACAACCAGGCGAGGCCGACCGCGCCGATCGCCAGCACGGTGGCGATGCCGGCGAGGATCCGCTGCGTGCGCGTCGTCTGAGCCGCCTTCTCCTGCGCGATCTGCGCCTGCTCGAGCGACTTTTCGAGCAGCCGCTCGGCCCACACGAACTCGAGCGACAACATCGCCAGGCCGATCGGGATCAGCACGAACGCCGGCCCGGGCGTGACGAGCATCACCAGCCCGCCGACCAGCACCAGCATCCCGACGATGCCGAACCCGATCCGGAACAGGCGGCTGCGCTCGCGATGCGTCTCCCGTCGCGCCTCGAGCTTCTCGATCAGCTTGGGGCGCGGGCGCCGCTGCGGTTCGTCCATCGCGATCAGAAGTGTGCCAAACCGTACCGAAACGCTTAGAAACCTCGACTAGCTTGGCACGCATGACCGATGATGCGATCGTCGTCGAGGGGCTCGAGAAGTCGTACGGCTCGGTTCGCGCCCTCTGCGGCGTCGACTTCGCCGCGCGGACGGGCAGCGTCCTTGGACTGCTCGGCCCGAACGGCGCCGGCAAGACCACCGCGGTGCGGATCCTGACCACCCTGCTCGAGGCCGATGCGGGAAGCGCGCGGGTCGTCGGGCTCGACGTGAAGTCCGACGCTGCCGCCCTGCGGGCGAAGATCGGGCTGGCCGGCCAGTACGCGGCGGTGGACGAGAACCTCACCGGGTTCGAGAACCTGGAGATGGTCGGCCGCCTCTACCACCTCGGCAAGCAGACGTCGCGCGAGCGGGCGAGCGACCTGCTCGAGAGCTTCGACCTGGTCGAGGCGGCGAAGCGGCCCGCGAAGACGTACTCGGGCGGCATGCGGCGCCGGCTCGACCTCGCGGCGGCGCTCGTCGCTCGCCCGCCGGTGCTGTTCCTCGACGAGCCGACCACCGGCCTCGACCCGCGCAGCCGCCTCGGCATGTGGGAGACGATCGAGGACCGCGTGGCCGGAGGCGCCACCGTGCTGCTCACCACCCAGTACCTCGACGAGGCCGACCGGCTCGCCGACCGGATCGTCGTCATCGACCACGGCCGCGTGATCGCCGAGGGCACGTCCGACGAGCTGAAGGCCCACATCGGCGGCGACCGCCTCGACGTCAAGCTCGAGGACGCCGGTGACGCCGAGGCCGCGATCGCCGCGCTCGCCGAGATGTGCCTCGACCGCGCGACGGCCGACGGGCTCTTCGTGCACGCCCCGGTCCGGCCGCGCCACGGCGTCATCCCCGAGGCCATCCGCAAGCTCGACGCCGCCGGCGTCGCCGTCGACGACATCGCGCTTCACCGCCCGACGCTCGACGACGTGTTCATCGCCCTCACCGGCCACGCCGCCGAGGAGGAGGTCCCGGAGGAGCAGGAGCAGCAGGAGGAGGCCGCAGCGGCATGAGCTCGCTCTCGATGAGTGTGGAGGACACGATGGTCCTCGCGCGCCGCAACCTGATGCGGATCCCCCGCCAGCCCGACCTGCTGATCGCCTACACGGTCCAGCCGGTCATGTTCGTGCTGCTGTTCGTCTACGTGTTCGGCGGCGCGATCCAGACGCCGGGGTTCGACTACGTCGACTTCCTGATGCCGGGCATCATCGTCCAGTCGATCGCGTTCGGCGGGTTCGTCACCGCGCTCGGCCTGTCCGAGGACGTCAAGAAGGGCCTGATCGACCGCTTCCGCTCGCTCCCGATGTCGCGCGCAGCGGTGCTGGCGGCGCGCACGTTCTCCGACATCGTCCTCAACTGCCTGTCGCTCGTGGTGCTGTTCACGGTCGGCTTCGCCGCCGGGTTCAACTTCATCGGCGCCACGGCGGGAGAGATCGTGCTCGG
>JBKOYW010000366.1:0-3833 GCA_046744275.1 Actinomycetota bacterium | reverse complement strand
AAGTACAGCAGGTGGTTGTAGTCCTCGACGTGAGTCAGCGACTGGTCGCCAGGTCCGAGGCGGACGAGCTCGCAGCTGAACGCGCTCGTGTACTCGGCGTCGTCGGCCACGACCTCGATGTACTTGTAGCGCGTGCACCCGGCGTGTCGTCGTCCACCCAGCGACGATCGTGAACGTTGTTGACGTATTCCATCGAGGGATCCTCACTCTCATGCCGTGGTCAGGAGCAGCTCGCCGTGTGGCGGACGCCAGTGATTGCGGTGACAATGAGTTTCGGGACGGATCCGGCCGTTCACAAACGCGATCCACCATCAGTTGATCGCCACGCGCGATGGTCGAGCACGCAGCGCGTGGAGCGTTCCTGCGCAAAAGCGACGAAAGGCCCGCGATCCCGCGGGCCTTCTGCGCGATGACGCGACGCGCGCTCCCGGCCAAGAGCAGGCCCGAACCGAGCGCGCGCCTGGACGACCGCGTCTCGTCCTTCTCGAGAGCGAACTCGATGCTGAGCGATATCCGCGCAAGGCAGCGCTGATCCCGGCGGTGTACGGTCGCGCGGTGTCTGTCGACGTCGAGCGTGTGCGCCGCGACACGCCGGGATGCGAGACCGTCGCACACCTGAACAACGCGGGTGCGGCGCTCATGCCCAAACCGGTCACCGATGCGGTGATCGCGCATCTTCGCCGCGAGTCGCTGATGGGCGGTTACGAGGCTGCCGCCGCGGCCGCGGAGCAGGTCGAGAGGACCTACCTGGCCATCTCTCAGCTCATCGGCTGCCATGAGCGAGAGGTGGCCGTCGTGGAGAACGCCACACGAGCGTGGGACATGCTCTTCTACTCGTTCGCGTTTCGCGAAGGCGATCGCATCCTGACCGCGCGCGCGGAGTACGCGAGCAATGTCATCGCCTTCCTTCAGATCGCGCGCAAGACAGGTGCCAGGATCGAGATCATCGACAATGATGCCAGCGGCCAGGTCAGTGTCGAGGACCTGGAGCGGCGGATCGACGACGACGTCAAGCTCGTCGCTGTCACCCACGTGCCGACCCACGGCGGTCTGGTCAACCCGGCGGCGGAGATCGGCGCGGTCACGCGCGCCGCCGGCGTGCCGTTCCTGCTCGACGCCTGCCAGTCGGCCGGCCAGATGCCGCTCGACGTCACGGAGCTCGGCTGCGACATGCTGACCGCCACCGGACGCAAGTACCTGAGAGGCCCGCGCGGGACGGGGTTTCTCTTCGTGCGCTCCGAGCTCGTCGAGCACCTCGAGCCGCCGTTTCTCGACCTGCACGCCGCGGACTGGACGGCGCCCGATCTCTACGTGGTGCGCAACGACGCCCGGCGCTTCGAGAACTGGGAAACCAACTATGCCGCCAAGATCGGCCTGGGAGTCGCCGTCGAGTATGCGTTGCGAATCGGTCTCGACGCGATCGAGCAGCGTGTTACCGCGCTGGCGGATCGCCTCCGGGATCGACTGACCGCCCTGCCGGGCGTGCGCGTGCACGACCAGGGCCGCCGACGGTGCGGGATCGTCACCTTCACCGTGGAGGGAACCACTGCCCGTGAGGTCTGCCGACGGCTGAGCGAAGCCGCGGTGAACACGTCGGTCTCGCCGATCTCGTACTCGATGCTCGATCTCCCCGAACGAGATCTGCCGGATCTGGTGCGTGCGTCGGTGCACTACTACAACACCGAGGCCGAGCTCGACCGGCTGTGCGACGTCCTCTCAACCGTCCCGTAGCCCGCCAATCGCTGGAGCTCGGAGGAGGCCGGATCAACGCCACGTCTGGGCGCCGGCGAACCCGACGCCCAGAAGCGCGGGTCGACTAGCTCGTCGATGCGAACTGCAGGGCTACGCGCCGGCCGGCGATGGTGCCGCTGACGCGCGTGGTGGTTCCGCCGGAGATGAGCGTGAGCTGGGCGGGCGGCACTCCGTGCCCGCGCAGCCGTAGCCGGGTGCGGGTGGCGCGACGGCCGATGTTCTGCGTGCCGTCGGCGGTGGCGTCGGTCACGACGCGGGCACCGGCGAAGCGCACCCGGCGCTCGCTCACGACGTAGGTGCCACCGCGCAGGGCGTCGATCGGTCCGGTCATGCCGCTGTACGAGGCGGCGGTGCGTGCGTCGCTCAGCGTCGCGAGCGCGACGCCGACCGCTCGCCGCACGGGTGTCGTTGCGCGCGGGGAGGGTGACGGCAGCCGGGCGGCGTGCATCGCGGGGCGCTCGACTACGGCCGGCGGGCGGCCGGCGTGCCGGCAGCGGTCCGGATCGGTCTTCAGGTGCTTGATGAAGTCGATCGCCATCGCCAGGCCGCACGGCTGGAGGTCGGGGGTGTGGCCGGCGTTGGCGACGATGCCGTAGATCGGGTGGGCGAACTGGGCGGCGGCTCGGCGGCCCTGCTCGATGGGCGTGTTGGTGTCCAGGTCGCCGGACTGCACGAGCACGGGCACGTCGGGGATAGAGCGTCCCTGCAGCGGCGAGCCGGCGGTCGGATCGGCCGGCCAGTCGAGGCACTTCGGTCCGGCGTCGATCCCGGTGCCCAGCCAGGCCCGAGCCGAGAAGGGGCGAAACTGCGCCGGGTCGAGCGCCGACAGCGCGCGGTCGTATTGGGCGCGCCGGGCCGCGGGCGCCGCCGCGAGGTCGTAGGGCCGCGGGTAGTCGTGACAGGAGACAGCGGCGGCCGCGCCGAGGCTGCCGAGCGCCGGGTCGATGAACAGGATGCCGGCCTCGTCGACGCGGGACACCGTGACCAAGCGCTCGAGCAGCGCGAAATCGTGGTGCAGCGCGGCGTCGACGGCGGCCGGCAGCAGGCCGTAGACTCGCGGATCGCCGCCGCCGAAGGTGACGTTCGCGAGCTCGCGCTCGCCGAGGGTAAGCCGGACAGGCCCAACGGGCGTGTGCGCGGTGAAACGCACCGGATGGCGTCGCAGCCGCCCCGCGAGCCGCCCGATCCCGGCAAGCACGCGTGGACCTGAGCAGCGTTGCGTGCGCCGGCAGACCAGCCCGATGACGCGCCGCACGGCCCGCAGCTGGTCGCGGCCCCAGACGTCGAAGGCGACCGGGAACGCCCCGTCCAGGACGACGGAGCGAACGTGCTCCGGATGCCGCGCGGCGTACACCGGCATCAGGAACGTCCCGTAGGAATCGCCCCACAGGTCCAGCTTGTCGAGACCGAGCGCCGTTCGCACGGCGTCGATGTCGTCGGCGACCGCGGCCGTGCCGTAGAGGCCCGCATGCGCCCCCAGGTCGGCGCCGCAGATCGTCCAGATACTTTGAAGGTGGAGCGACAGCGGATCGTGGGCGGCCAGGCTCGGACAACTCAGGGCCCCCGATTGCCCGGTGCCGCGGGGATCGATCAACAGCAGGTCGCGGTCTCGTCGCAACGGCGCCAGCGCCTGGAGATAGAAGCCCGCGTTGGCGATCGCCGTCTGGCCGGGACCGCCAGGGTTGGGAACGATCGTGCCCGCGGCCGGACGGGTCGTGTCCGTACGTGGCAGCAGCGCGTAGCCGATGTCGATCGTCCCGGCGGACGGGTTCGCCCGGTCGAGCGGCACGGTCACGCTGCCGCACCGTGCGCCGTCCGGGCACGGCGTGTCGGCGTGAGCGGCGCTGCTGAGCGCGAGGCCGCCAAGCAGGAGCGTGCATGTCGCGGCCAGCGCCCAGGCGGCGTTGCGCCTGAGGTTCAAACGTGAGCGGTGCATGCCGGTGTTGCCTTTCGCTGTCGTGGGGCTGATGGGTGGCGCCGGCGCGGCTACTCGCCCACGCCGATTGCCTCGACTGGCCGCGAGCGCAGCGCCCGGCGCGTCGGCAGCGCGAGGGCGAGCAGCGCCAGCAGCGCCGAGACGC
>JBKOYW010000125.1:0-6438 GCA_046744275.1 Actinomycetota bacterium | reverse complement strand
CGTCGTGGTAAGGCCGCATAGGGTGCGGCGACCACGAACGTTGGAGGCGCGATGTCCCAGTACATGCTGCTCGTGTACGAGGAGGAGGTCGACGCGGCCGAGCAGGCCGAGCGCGAGCAGGTGACGCCGATGTTGGTGGAGCTGCATGCCAGCCTTCGCGACGCCGGGCTGCTGGTGGGCGTGCAACGTCTGCATTCGACGGAGAGCGCGACGTCGGTCCGCGTGCGCGATGGCGAGACGCAGATCACCGACGGCCCGTTCGCGGTGACCAAGGAGGTCCTGGCCGGCTACTACGTGCTGGAATGCGCCGACCTCGACGAGGCGCTCAAGCAGGCCGCGCGGCTGCCGATGGCGCCCTGGGCGACGATCGAGGTGCGCCCGATCATGCCGGCCGATGAGTGGTTGAACACGGCGCGCAAGGCCGGTGTCGACCTGGCAGACGAGGACGTGAGAAACCTGGCGTGAGCGGCGGCGTGGAGCCGGCCGACGCGGTCTCAGCCGCGGTCGCGCGCGCGTTTCGCGAGGAGCGGGCGATCGTTCTGGCCACCCTGATCCGGCAGGCCGGCGACTTCCAGCTGGCCGAGGACGCGGTCCAGGACGCGTTCGAGGCCGCGGTCACGGCCTGGCGGCGCGACGGTGTCCCGGCCAATCCGGGGGCGTGGATCACGACCGCCGCCCGGCGGCGGGCGATCGATCGCCTGCGCCGCGACCGGTCGGTGGCCGACCGCGCCGAGCGGCTGGCCGAGCTGACGCGCCTGGACACCCAGCACGAGGAGCCATCCATGGACGACGAGAGCACGATCGTCGACGACCGGCTGCGGCTGGTCTTCACCTGCTGCCACCCGGCGCTGGACATGCCGGCGCGCGTGGCGCTCACCCTGCGCACGCTCGGGGGCCTGACCACAGGCGAGATCGCCCGCGCCTTCCTGGTCGCCGAGCCGACCATGGGCAAGCGGATCGTGCGCGCGAAGCGCAAGATCGCGGACGCGCACATCCCCTACCGGGTGCCGGCCGACGAGGAGCTGCCCGACCGCCTGCGCGGCGTGCTGCGGGTGGTGTACCTGATCTTCAACGAGGGCTACGCGGCCGCCGAGGGCGATCGCCTCGTCCGCGAGGAGCTGTGTGACGAGGCGATCCGCCTCGGCCAGCTGCTGTGCCGGCTGATGCCCGACGACGCCGAGGTGTGGGGACTGCTGGCATTGATGCTGCTGCACGACGCGCGCCGCGCGGCCCGCGTGGATGCGAGCGGCCGGTACGTCGCGCTCGACGCGCAGGACCGGGCGCTGTGGGATGCGGACCGGATCCGCCTGGGGCTGGCGACGCTCGAGCGCGCGGTGCGCCTGCGGCGTCCCGGCGAGTACCAGCTGCAGGCCGCGATCACGGCCCTGCAGATCCAGGGCCCGGACCCCGAGGCCACCGACTGGGCGCAGATCGCCGAGCTGTACGGCGCCCTCGCCGCCCTCACCCCGTCGCCGGTGGTCGAGCTCAACCGCGCGGTCGCGGTCGGCCTGGCTTCCGGGCCTGCCGCAGGCCTCGAGCTGCTCGAGCCGCTGCTCGGCGATCCGGTGCTCGAGCGCTACCAGCCGCTGCACGCGGCGCACGCCGAGCTGCTCAGCCGCGCGGGCGACGCCAAGGGCGCCGCGCGCGCGTACGAGCGAGCGATCGCGCTCACCGCCAACGCCGTCGGGCGCGCGGAGCTCGAGCGGCGGCTCGGCGCGCTGCGCTGAAAAGAAACTCCTCGAGGGCTGTCCAAATCGCCCTCCGGGCTGCGACGTCTTGTCGAGGCCGCCTATTCGGGCGGCGACATCGACAAGGAGAACATCGTGTCCGACCCGCAGCACACACACCCGCCGGCACAGCCAGACCCGCGCCGCTGGAAGGCGCTCGCGCTGCTGTGCACGGCCTTCTTCATGGTCATCCTCGATTCCGCGATCGTGCTCGTGGCGCTGCCCTCGATCGACGCGGACCTGGCGTTCTCGGCCGGGGATCTGCAGTGGGTTCTGAGCTCCTACCTGCTCAGCTTCGGCGGTCTGCTCCTCCTGGGCGGGCGCGCCGCCGACCTCTTGGGACGGCGCCGGATGTTCATCGTCGGCACCAGCCTGTTCGCTCTCGCTTCGCTCGCCGCCGGACTGGCCGGCACAACCGAGGCGCTGCTCACCGCGCGTGCCGTGCAGGGCGTCGCGGCCGCGATCATGACCCCGACCGCACTGTCCATCCTCATGACCACCTTCCCGGAGGGCGCCGAGCGCAACAAGGCGCTCGGGGTCTGGGGCTCGACCGGCGCCATCGGCGGCACCGCGGCGTGGCTGATCGGCGGCCCGATCACCGACGGCCTCGGCTGGGAGTGGATCTTCTTCATCAACGTGCCCGTCGCCGCCGTGGTGGTCGCCCTCAGCCCGGTGCTCCTGCGCGAGAGCCGCGTGGCGGCTGGGAAGCGGCGCTTTGACATCGCCGGCGCGGCGACGATCACGGCCGCGCTGGTGGCGCTGGTCTACGCGGTCGTCGAGGCTCCTGAGGCCGGTTGGGGCGACGGCCAGACGCTGGGCCTGCTGGCGCTGGCGGGTGTCCTGACCGTGGTCTTCGTCGGCATCGAGTCGCGCTCCGCCGCTCCGCTGGCGCCGCTGAGCGTGTTCCGGTCGCGGTCGCTGGTGGGGGGCAACCTCGTGCTCCTCGCGCTGGGGACGATGGGCTTCGGCGTGCCGTTCATCCTCACCCAGTACGCCCAGGAGGTCCTCGGCTGGTCGCCGATCCACTTCGGGCTCGCCTCGGTCGTCATGCCGGTCGCCGCGGTGATCGGAACCTTCACCGCGCAGGCGGTCGCCACCAAGGGCGGCGTCCGGCGGGTCGCGGTCGTCGCAATGGGGCTCACCGGTCTCGGCAGCCTGCTCCTGACGCAGGTGTCGGTCGGCGGCAGCTACCTCGGCGACCTCTTCTTCGCCCTGCTGCTCCTCGGCCCCGGCATCGGTGCCGCCTATGTCGCGGGCTCGATCGCGTCGCTGACCGGCGTGGCAGAGACCGAAGCCGGGCTGGCCTCGGGCCTGAACAACGCCTCGTTCCAGATCGGGGGCGCGGTGGGCGTGGCCATCCTGTCCTCGGTCGCCGTGTCCGGCGCGGACGGCGCCGGGTCCCTGGCGGCGCTGACCAACGGCTACCAGTCCGCCTTCGCGGCGGCGATCGCCGTCGCGGCGCTCGGGATGGTGGCGGCGGGCCTGCTGCTCGGTCGGCGCCGCGAGCCCCGGCTCGACGTCGTCGCCGAGGCCGAGCCGGCCGTCGCGTGACCACCATGAGCGACCTCACCGGCAGGACCACAATTGTCGTCGGCGCATCCCGCGGCCTAGGCCGCGGGATCGCCACGGCCTTCGCCGCGGCCGGCGCCCCGGTGGTCGCCGTGTCCCGCACCGCGGCGTCGTTTCCCGAGACGGCCGACGGCTCCATCCAGGTGGAGGTCGCGGATGCCGGTGACGCCACGGTGGCAGCCGGCCTCCTCGACCGCTACGAGCCGGAGGCGGTGGTGCTGGTGGCCGGCGCGAGCCCGCACATGCGTCCGCTGCAGCACCAGACGTGGGAGACGTTCTCGGTCAACTGGCAGACCGATGTCCGGATTGCGTTCCACTGGCTGCGCGAGGCTCTGCTCAAGCCGCTGCGGCCCGGCAGCAGGGTGGTCGTGTTCAGCAGCGGTGCGGCGGTGAGCCCGAACGGGTCACCGCTCAGCGGTGGGTATGCCGGCGCCAAGGCCACCCAGCGCTTCATTACGGGGTATGCCCAGGACGAGGCAACGCGCGCCGGTCTGGACATCACCTTCACCGCGGTGCTGCCCTATTTCGCGCCGGTGACCGGCGTCGGCCGGCCCGCGGTCAAGGCGTACGCCGCTCGCGCCGGCGTGTCCGTCGAGGAGTACCTCCGGCAGCAGGGCTCGCTGGTCACCCCGGAGATCGCCGGGGCCGCTGTGGTCGAGCTGGTACAGGCAGATCCCGCCACGGTCGCCCCCGGCTACCGGCTGAGCGGCGGCGGGCTCGAGAAACTCGCCGCATGACACTCACGCTCGAACTCGCCGCCTTCACCGTCCGGGAGGGCGCCGAGCCAGCGCTGCTGGCGGAGCGCCCCGAGATGATTGCCGCGCTGCGGCAGGCCTTCCCGGCAGCGCTCGCCGCCTGGCTCACCAAGCAGGACGACGGCAGCTGGCTGGACGTGATCCTCTGGCGTAGCCGCCAGGAGGCCGAGGAGGCCGCGCGGCGAATCGACCAGGTGCCCGAGGCCAAGCGTTGGTTCCGGCACATCGCCGAGTCGAAGGGGCTGCGGCACGTCGAGGTGGCGCACGAGGAGCTGTTCGAGCTTCGACACCTCAGCGACCGGCACTGACCACCACACGCACAGGGCAGGCCGGCCGTCCGGGATTCCATCGCAGCCTCGATGACGAGGTCCGCGTTGGTCGTTCAGGCAGCCGACTCGTTCCGAGGTCGGGCGTGCCCGTCCGGGGCTGGCCAGGCCAGCGATCCCCGCGAGCCGCCGACACGTCAGACTATTTGACTCAGGGAGAGAGACGAGGGAGGAGAACCGTGGCCCCCAGAACCAGCCCGCCGTTCCGAGCCGATCACGTCGGGAGCCTGCTGCGGCCGCAGCGGCTGATGCAGGCTCGCGACGACCACAAGGACGGCAAGATCTCGGCCGACGAGCTGCGCGCGATCGAGGACGAATCGATCCGCGACGTGGTGCGCATGCAGGAGGAGGTCGGTCTCCAGTCGGCCACCGACGGCGAGTTCCGCCGCGCCTCCTGGCACATGGACTTCATCTACCAGCTCGACGGCGTCAGCACTGCGCCCGGCCACCTCACGGTCGAGTTCCGCAACGAGCAGGGCACGATCGAGTTCACCCCGGCGGCACTGCACATCGACGGCAAGCTCGGCGTCAGCGAGACGATCTTCGGCTCGCACTTCGAGTATCTGAAGACGCTCACCACGACGACCACGCCGAAGCTCACGATCCCGTCGCCGAGCATGGTCCACTACCGCGGCGGGCGGGCGGCGATCGAGGAATCCGTGTACCCGGAGATGGACGACTTCTGGAACGACCTCACGAGCGCCTACGCGGAGGAGGTGCGCCGGCTCGGGGAGCTCGGCTGCACCTACCTGCAGTTCGACGACACCAGCCTCGCCTACCTCAACGACCCGAAGCAGCGCGAGATGATGGCCGCCCAGGGCGCCGACGCCGAGCACCTGCACGAGAGCTACATCCGCCACATCAACGAGTCGCTCGAGCACCGTCCCGAGGGCATGGCGATCACCACCCACATGTGCCGTGGCAACTTCCGCTCGAGCTGGGTCGCCGAGGGCGGCTACGACTTCGTGGCCGAGGCGCTGTTCAACGAACTCCAGGTCGACGGCTTCTTCATGGAGTGGGATGACGCCCGCTCCGGCGGCTTCGAGCCGCTGCGCTTCGTGCCGCCCGGCAAGGTCGTGGTGCTCGGCCTGGTGACGACCAAGCGCGGCGACCTCGAGGACAGGGACCTGCTCAAGCGGCGGATCGAGGAGGCGTCCCGGTACGTCGACGTCGACCAGCTCTGCCTGTCGCCGCAGTGCGGCTTCTCGTCGACCGTCGAGGGCAACGAGCTGAGCTACGACGAGCAGGTCGCCAAGCTGCGGCTGATCGTGGAGACCGCGCAGGAGGTCTGGGGATAGACGCCCCCGTCGCCATCGTGGGCGCCGGGCCCGCCGGCCTGCTGCTCGCGCATCTTCTGCACCTCGACGGCGTCGAGTCGGTCGTGCTCGAGGCGCGCGATCGCGAGTACGTCGAGCACCGCGTGCGCGCGGGCGTGCTCGAGCAGGGCACGATGGACACGCTGCGGGAGGCAGGCGTGGGAGAGCGGATGGATCGCCAGGGCGCGATCCACGAGGGCATCGAGCTCCGCTACCACGGGGAGGGTCACCGGATCGACTTCGCCGAGCTCGTCGGCCGGGCGATCATGGTCTACGGCCAGCAGGAGGTCGTGAAGGACCTGATCGACCGCCGCCAGGCCGACGGGCTGCCGCTCCACTTCGAGGTCGAGGACGTGCGCGTCGACCCGGACACGCCGCTCGTGCGCTACCGCCACGTGGGCGCCGAGCACGAGATCAGATGCCGCGCGATCGCCGGCTGCGACGGCTTCCACGGCGTCTGCCGCGACGCGATCCCCGCCGGCGTGCTGAGCGAGCGCACGCGCGAGTACCCGTTCGGATGGCTCGGGATCCTCGCCGAGGTCGCGCCCTCGACCGAGGAGCTGATCTACGCCCACCACGAGCGCGGGTTCGCGCTGCACAGCCTGCGCTCGCCGAAGCTGAGCCGCCTCTACGTGCAGGTCGACCCGCACGACGACATCGAGAACTGGCCCGACGAGCGGATCTGGCAGGAGCTCCACACCCGGCTGCAGCGCGACGACGGCTGGGCGCTGAAGGAGGGGCCGAT
>JBKOYW010000036.1:0-3130 GCA_046744275.1 Actinomycetota bacterium | reverse complement strand
GCCCAGATGCGGCCCACGAAGCGACAGCGCAACGCAGCCGCAAACCCCGCAGGGCGCCGGAAGGCTGCCATATGCAGGCCTTTCCCGAGAGCCCTCTGCCGGACTCGAACCGGCGACCCTTCCTTACCATGGCGGCCAGCCGGGCGGCGCGAACGCGCGCAGAGAGCGAAGATGCCTGTACAGACGCCCAAACCACAATCGGCAGACGCCCGCAGTGCGCGGCATCGCTGGGCACCCTGCGTTACCCACGGATACCCGGGCGACGCATGTCCGCGACTACCCCGGCCAGGCGTACAGGTGCTCCGGGCGCCCCGTCTTCCCATACCGCATCGACAGCGTCACGGCACCATCCACCACGAGGTGCTCGAGATAGCGCCGCGCGGTCACGCGCGAGAGGCCGCACCGTCCCGCGACCTCGGACGCGGTCAGCGGCTCAGCCGCCTCGCGGACGGCGTCACGCACGTGGTCGAGCGTCGTGGCGTTGAGTCCCTTCGGCAGCGTTCGCGCGCTGCTGCCGCGGAGCGTGCCGAGCAGCGCGTCGACCCCGGCCTGGTCAGCTTCGGCGGTGTCGTCGACCTGCGCTCGGTAGCGCGCGTACCGCTCCAGCTTGTCGGCGAAGGTGGCGAACGTGAACGGCTTGACGAGGTACTGGCTCACGCCGTGGGCAATCGCCTGGCGGATGCTGTCCGGGTCGCGTGCCGCGGTGACGGCGATCACGTCGACCGGCGCCGATGACCGCGCGCGCAGGAGCCGGAGCATGTCCAGGCCCTTGACGTCGGGGAGGTGGAAGTCGAGCAGGACGAGGTCGACGGGCCGGGACGCGAGGATCTCGAGCGCCTCGGTGGCTCGGTGGGCGACACCGGCGACGGCGAACCCGGGGATGCGTTCGACGTAGGAGGCGTGGACCTCGGCGACGAGCGCGTCGTCCTCGACGACGAGCGTGCGGATCATGGCGATGCCACCGGGTCGCCGGAGTGGACCGGTACCTCGACCGTAAACACGGCGCCGCCGTCGTTGGCAGCGCGAACGACGCCCCCATGACGGCCGGCCGTCGAGCTCACCAAAGCAAGGCCGAGGCCGCGGCGGCCCGTGCCTGTGCCAGGTTTCGTCGACCAGCCGGGAGTGAAGACGTCCGTCAGCGCGTCCACCGGGATCCCCGGCCCGTCGTCGCGGACCTGCAGCACGACGCGCTCGCGGCCCGCGGTCAATCGCACCTCGATCCGGCCGCCCACGCGGCCGGCCAGCGCGTCGAGCGCGTTGTCGATCAGGTTGCCGACGATGGTCACTAGATCCTCGGACGGCAGCGCGCCGGCGGGCAGGTCGCTGTCCTCGTCGAGCGCCAGGTGAACACCGCGCTCGCGGCACGCAGCGGCCTTGGCCAGTAGCAGCGCCGCCAAGGCCGGATCGCCGACGCGCTGGTGGACGAGGTCGACCTCGTCCTGCGTCACGCCGATCCGCCGGGTCGCGAATGCGACCGCGTCGTCGTAGCGGCCGAGCTCGACGAGCCCCACGACCGTGTGCAGTTCGTTGGCCGACTCGTGCGCCTGGGCGCGCAGGGCGTCGGCGAGGCCACGGACCGTGGCGAGCTCGCGCACCAGTCCCTCGAGCTCCGTGCGGTCGCGCAGCGTCGTGACGGTGGCGATCTGGTGGCCGTCGCGCTCGGCGGGCCGCTGCCCGATGACGAGCACCCGCTCGCCAACGACGTGCAGTCCGTCTCCAGGCCCCTCGCCGCCGCGCATCGCGGCAAGCAGACCCGGATCCTCGATCAGCTCTCCGACCGGGCGTCCGACGGCGTCGTCCGGGAGCTCCAGCAGCCTGCGCGCCTCGCCGTTCGCCAGCAGCAACCGGTCGTCGCTTCCGACCACCACGATGCCCTCGCGGATCGCGTGCAGCACCGCGTCGTGATGGTCGTACAAAGCAGCGAGCTCCTCCGGGTCCATGTCACGCGTTTGGCGCCGGACGCGTCGCGCCACCGCCAGGGAGAGCAGGCCGCCGACGACGATGGCGATCGCCAGCGACGCGAGCAGTCCCGGCACCTGGTGCCACAGCTGATCGGAAATCTCCTCCTCGAGGACGCCGATCGAGACGAGACCCGCCACGCGCGAGCCGTCGCGGATCGGCACGACCGACCGGACCGACGGGCCAAGCGTGCCGGTCGTCGTCTCCGTGAACGCCCGACCCGACCGGGCGGGAGCGATCGTCCCGACGAACCGCCCGCCGATCCGCTCCGGATTGGGATGTGAGTAGCGAATCCCGTCCGGGGTCATGAACACCACGAAGCCGACGTCCGACGTGCGCCGCACGCGTTCGGCGAGCGGCTGCAGGACCGCCGACGGATCGTCGCTCCGGAGCGCCGCGCGGACCTCCCCAGACGCCGCCAGCGCCTCACCGAGCGACAGCACCCGCTCGCGCTGCTCGTCGGAGGCCCGGTCGGCGGCCGTGCGCACCGCGACGGCGCCGACCACCACGACCGCGATCACGACGACCGCGAGCTGCAGCAGCAGGAGCTGGCGCGCGAGGCTCATGCGTCCCACACGCCAATTGTGCCTCCTGCCGCGCAGCACGCGGTCGCCCTCCCGAGCTCTAGGTGAGCGAGGGGATCGGCTCGGGCCGGCGGAACCGGTCGGACGGGGCCGGCGCCACGGCGGGCTCGGTCACGACCGGCCCCAGCTCCGGATCGGCGAGCGACGGGTCGGCGAGCGCCGCCTGGAAGCGCTCCGTGTCGAGCTCGCCCTGCCACTTCGCGATCACCATGGTCGCGACGCCGTTGCCGATGCAGTTGGTGAGCGCGCGGCCTTCCGACATCACGCGATCGATCCCGACCACGAGCGCGATGCCGACGGCGATCGACTCCGGCGAGAAGAACGTCCCGCCGAACGCCTGCAGCGAAGCCGTGAGCGTCACCAGCCCCGCGCCGGTGATCCCGGCGGCGCCCTTCGACGTGAGCACCATCAGCGCCACTAGCGCGAGCTGCTCGCCGATCGCCATATCCTGCCCCGACGCCTGCACGATGAACAGCGCCCCGAGCGTCAGGTAGATGCACGTGCCGTCGAGGTTGAACGAGTAGCCCGTCGGCAGGACGACTCCGACGGTCTGCCGCGACGCGCCCGCGCGCTCGAGCTTGACGAGC
>JBKOYW010000127.1:0-6374 GCA_046744275.1 Actinomycetota bacterium | reverse complement strand
CGGGGGCGGTGAACCCAACGTGGGTCAGGCCACAGTCAGGGTGCGGCCGCTGCCCGCGTCGAACAGCTTGATCTGGCTGGTGTCGAGGCTCAGCTCGACCTCGGCGCCGGGAGCGGCCGTGCTCTCGGCGCTCAGCCGCGCGACGACCTGCTGGCCACCACCGTGCGACGGGAGGTCCTCCAGCCCGGCGTCGGCGGCCAGCTCGTCGAGGTCGGCGGTGTGCATCTCCTCCTTGGTCTCCACGTCGAAGTACACGTAGAGCTCGGAGCCCATCGACTCGACGACGTCGACCTTGGTCCGGAACTTCATCCGGTCCGCGTGCTCCTCCTGCTCGACCGCCGCGTCCTCGAAGTGCTCGGGCCGCATGCCGACGATCACGTCGCGCGCGCCCTGCCCGCCGTCAGCCTGCAGACCCGAGCGCACGGCGTCCGGCAGCGTCACGTCGCCGATTGGCGTCTTGACCACTTCGCCCTCGAGACGGCCCGGGAGGAAGTTCATCGACGGCGACCCGATGAAGCCCGCGACGAACAGGTTCTGCGGCCTCTCGTATAGGTTCGCCGGCGTGTCAACCTGCTGGATGATGCCGGCCCGCATGACCGCCACGCGGTCGCCGAGCGTCATGGCCTCGGTCTGGTCGTGCGTCACGTAGACCATCGTCGTCCCGAGCCGCTTCTGAATCCGCGCCACCTCGGTGCGCATCTGCACGCGCAGCTTGGCGTCAAGGTTCGAGAGCGGCTCGTCCATCAGGAACGCCCTCGGGTCGCGCACGATCGCGCGGCCCATCGCCACGCGCTGGCGCTGGCCGCCGGAGAGGTTCGCCGGCTTGCGCTCGAGATGCTGCTCGAGGTCGAGGATGCGCGCGGCCTCGGTCACCTTCGTGTCGATCTCGGACTTGTCGGCCTTGGCCAGCTTGAGCGCGAAGCCCATGTTGTCGCGGACCGTCATGTGCGGATACAGCGCGTAGTTCTGGAACACCATCGCGATGTCGCGATCGCGCGGGGCGAGGTCGTTGACCCGCTCGCCGCCGATGATGAGGTCGCCCTCGGTGATGTCCTCGAGCCCCGCGATCATCCGCAGGGCGGTCGACTTCCCGCAGCCCGACGGGCCGACGAGGATCATGAACTCACCGTCGCTGATGTCCAGGTCGATCGCCTTGACGGCCTCAAAACCGTCCGGATAACGCTTGGTGATCTCCTTGAACTGGATCTCTGCCATCGCTCACTTCCTCCCCTTATTTGTCGCGTGCCCCCGGATGGCCGTCGCCCGGCCAGGGCGCCAGTACGAGCAGTAGGCGCGCGTCCCTCGTCGCGTGCACCTCGTGGCGTTCGTGCGGGTCGAAGACGGCGGCGAACCCGGCGCCGCCCGTGACGGAGTCTCCACTATTGCCCACCTTGACCTCGCCGTCGACGACGACCAGGTAGGCGCGCTCGTGGACCTGGTGCTCCTGGAGCATCTCGCCGGCGGGCAGGTTGATGGCGATCGATCGGGCTTCGCCGCGCGACGAGTGCAGGATCAGCGGCTGGTGCGGCTGCACCTCCAGAGTCCGCAGGTCCCAGTGCTCCATGGCGCGATCGTACCCCCCGCGGGCCGCGAGGGTCACGCTGCGTCGTCCTGCGCTTCCTCGGCCTCCACCCGCAGCCGGGCGACGGCCTGGCGGATGAGGCGCGACACGTGCATCTGCGAGACGCCGACGCGGGCCCCGATCTCGGACTGGGTGAGGTCCTCCGCGAAGCGCAGGCGCAGGACCTCGCGCTCGCGATCGCTGAGGACGGACATGAGGCGCTCGACCGTCGCGGCATCCTCGGCGAGCCCGAAGCCGGGGTCTTCGATGCCCATCGTCTCGGCCATGCCGTCGCCCTCGTCGTCGTCGTCGTGCGGGCGATCGAGCGACACCGCCCGGTAAGCGCCTGCCGCCTCGCGCGCCTCGAGCACCTGCTCGGTGGTGGCGCCGATGTGCGTGGCGATCTCCGCGGGCGTCGGCGCGCGCCCCAGTTCGAGTGAGAGGTCCTCCGTCACGCGGTCCACGCGGACGGACATCTCCTGCAGGTCGCGCGGCACGCGAACCGACCAGCCGCGGTCTCGGAAGTGACGCTTGAGCTCGCCCAGGATGGTCGGCACCGCGAACGAGGAAAAGGCGGTCTCGCGGTTCGGCTCGAACCGGTCGATCGCCTTCAGCAGGCCGAGCGAGGCGACCTGGACGAGGTCGTCGAGCGGCTCGCCGCCGCGCTGGTAACGCCGTGCGAGCTGGCGGGCCAGCGGCAGGAAGCGCTCGACGAGCGCGTCGCGGGCCCCCCGGTCGCCGGAGCTGTGATAGCGCTCGAGCAGCCGCCGATCCTCGCGGCCTCGGGCCGCGCGGTCGTACGGTCCAGGCGGATATGCTGCGCCAGAACCCCCGTTGCCCGGCCGATGTTCGATCGTCTTCACGCCTTTCCCCGTTCGCGGTGCGAGATGCGCCGGGGTCTCGGGCGCGGAGTCGCTGCGACGGGTATCAAGGCCGCAGCCAGACAAGTGTAGTACGGAACTCGCCCCCGACCTTGACTTCGACCACCCTCACCGAGACGAACCTGCGCGTGCTGATCGCGGACGAGGACGAGAGCGCGCTGCGGCGCCTGCACGAGGTGCTGGCGGTGCTCGGGCACGAGGTCACGCCGTACGCGGTCTCGGTCCGCGAGGCGGTCGAGCTGATCGCGAAGGAGGATCCGCAGGTCGCGATCGTCGTCGTCCACACCGACGACGAGCACGCGCTCGCGCTGATCGGCGAGGCAGTCGAGTTCGCCTCCGGGCCCGTGATCGCCCAGCTGCCGGACGCTGACGTCGACTTCCTCTCGCGCGCCGCCGAGCGCGGGATCAGCGCGTACGTCGAGTCGATGGACCCCGAGTCGGTCCAGGGCGCGATCGAGGTCGCGGTCCGCCGCTATCGCGAAGCGCGCCAGCTGCACGAGAAGGTCGATCAGCTCGAAGGCGCGCTCGAGCGGCGCGCCGTGATCGAGCGTGCCAAGGGCATCCTCATGGAGCGCCACGGCGTCGGCGAGCGCGACGCGTTCGAGCTGCTGCGCGACCACGCGCGCACGACGGGCCGCCGCGTCGTCGAGGTGGCGCAGGCCGTGCTCGAGGGCCACGCGCTGCTACCCAAGCGCCCATGACCGGGGCGCCCGGCGGGCGCCCAGGTCCGGTGATCGAGCCCGGGGACTTCAAGCGCGCGCTCAAGCGCTTCCAGAAGGACGAGATGACGCGATGGGCCGCGGCGATCACGTACTACTCGCTGCTGTCGCTGTTCCCGGCGCTGTTGTTCGGGGTCGCCGTGCTCGGCTTCTTCGGGCAGGAGGCGCTCGTCACCGAGGCGGCGGACTACCTCAAGGACGTGGGCGCGCCACCGGAGGTCGTCGACGCGGTTACGAGCGCGCTCCAGTCCGCCCAGTCGCAGCGCGGCCCGGCGCTTGGCGCGCTCGTCGTCGGGCTCGTGACTTCGCTGTACGGCGCGTCGGGGGCGTTCGGGGCGGCGGGGGCGGCGCTCAACCACGTCTGGCGCGTGGAGGAGGGCCGCAGCTTCGTCACGCACAAGCTGCAGAACCTGCTGTGGACGCTCGCGTGCGTCGCGCTCGTGCTCGTCACGACGGTGCTCGTGTTCCTGGGCGGCGGGCTCGCGGAGGACGTGCTCGGCCTCGTCGGGCTGGGCGAGTCGATCGCCGAAGTGTGGGCGATCGTGCGCTGGCCGGCGGCGCTGCTGTCGGCTGCGCTGATCTACGCGATCGTCTACTACGCCGCGCCGAACGTAGCGGTCCGGCAGTGGCGGTACATCACCCCCGGCGCGACGGTCGGCGTGCTGGCGTGGATCGTCGCGTCGATCGGCTTCTTCGAGTACGTGTCGCGGTTCGCGACGTACTCCGCCACGTACGGCGCGTTCGCCACTGTCGTGATCCTGCTCATTTGGCTATGGCTGACCAGCAGTGTCCTGCTGTTCGGCGCGGAGCTCAACGTGGTCGTCGACGTGCGCCGCTCCCCCGATCTTCCGCAGGATTTCGACGGTCCGGTCCTGCCGGCGAAGGACCCGGCCGAGGCCTGAGCGAGCCCGCCGAACAGACGGGTTGTGTCGATCAGCCTTGGCACTTACGCCGTTTGTCCGGTAGAACTTCTTCGTCCGTGCGCGGGGCCACAAGCACCGCGCATCTTCGGAGGGCCAAAAGCCACGTCCGAGGGGAGTCGAGGGGTGAATCAGGCGACCAGTACCGGGACCGAGCGACCGGATCCTCCGCGTTGACCGCGGCCGCACGTTCTGCCCCCTGGTCCGGCCTTGCCGGACCCGCTCCTGGTCGGCTGGAGCTTGCACGGCCATGGCTGCCGTTCTCCGTCGCGTTCGGCGTCGCGCTCGCGGCAACGCTCGGCGTGTCGCTGGTGGCGCCGCTGCGGATGGCCTACCCCGCGCCGTCGCTGCACGTCGCGCTCGAGACCGGCACGGCGCTGATCGGCCTGGTCGCCACCGCGATCGTGATCCGTGGCTGGAACGACGGCCCGCGCCTCGACCGGCTTGTGATCGCCGCCGGCCTCGCGGTGATCGCGCTCACCAGCGCCGCGCTCGCGGCGATGGTGGCGATCTCGCCCGGCGGCGGCCCGCGTGGCACCGTCGGCCTCACCGGCATGTTCGTGGGTGCCCTGCTCGTGGGCATCGGTGCGTTCGCTCCCGCCCGCCGGCCGGCGGCGCCGCGGGCGGCCGTCGCGACGACCCTCGTCGCAGCCGTCCTCGCCGCACTCGCCGTCGCAATCGGCCCGGTCGAGTTCGTGCTCGACGAGTGGCGCGGCCAGCAGCGGCCGCCGGACTTCGACCCGACGCGAGCGCTGCTGACGCAACCGATCGCCGCGATCGCGTTCCAGCTCGTGATGGCCGGCAGCCTCGCGGTTGCGTCGCTCGGCCTCACCGGGCGCGGCGTCCGGGGTCAGGACGCGTTCGCCCGCCACCTGGGACTGGCCGTCCTCTTCTTCGCATTCTCGATGCTCCAGTACGCGCTGCTCCCGCCCGTCGGCCACGAGTGGGTCCACATGGGCGACCTGCTGCGGCTGCTGTTCTGCATCGTGCTGCTGTGGGCGGCCGTGCGGGAGGTGGCGGGCGCCGTGGCGGCGCGCGCGGCGGCGCGTGAGCGGCGGCGGATCGCGCTCGACCTGCACGACGGCGTCGCGCAGGAGCTGGCCTTCATCCGGCGCCGCGCTGCGCGGCTGGCTGGCGACCCGGACGCCGAGGAGATCGTGGTGGCCGCCGAGCGGGCGCTCGAGGACTCCCGCTGGGCGATCGAGCATCTCGCGCGCGCGCCGGACGAGCCGCTCGACCGCGTGCTCGGCCGCCATGCCTCGGTGATCGCGGCGCGGACCGGCGTGGCGGTGACGTTCTCGACCTCGGGCTCGGCCGACGTCGGGCCCGAGGTGAGCGAGGCGCTGGCGCGCATCCTCGGCGAGGCGGTGGCCAACACGCGTCACGGCAACGCCTCGCTCGTCCACGTCGAGCTGACGGCCGATCCGCTGCGGCTGCGGGTGATCGACGACGGCACGGGCTTCGACCCGACGGCGAGCGCTCCGGGGTTCGGGCTCGGCGGCATGCGCGAGCGCGCGGCGATGGTCGGCGCGGAGCTGAGCGTCCGGTCGGGTCCGGGCGCGGGGACCGAGGTGGCCGTGGAGCTGCGATGACGGCTCAGTCGCGGGTGCTCGTGGCGGATGACCACGCGCCGACCCGCGAGGACATCAGGGCCGCCGTCGAGTCAGATCCGCGCTTCACGGTGGTCGCGCTCGCCGCCGACGCCGCCGAGGCGATCCAGGCGGCGCTGCGCGAGCGGCCCGACGTTGCGCTGCTCGACATGCGGATGCCCGGGGGCGGGGCCGCCGCGGCGTGGGAGATCACCGCGCGCTTGCCCGCCACGCGCGCGGTGATGCTCACGGTCTCGCGCAGCGACGAGGACCTGTTCGCGGCGCTGCGCGCGGGCGCGTCCGGCTACCTGCTCAAGGACATGCCGTTCGAGGCGATCGGGGACGAGCTCGCGCACGTGCTCGACGGCCGGGTGGCGCTGCCGCCCGAGCTGGTGACGCGGCTCGTGGAGGAGTTCCGCGACAGCGCGCCGCGGCGGCGAGCGCTGGTCGGGCAGCGCGCCGGTGCGCAGCTCACGAGCCGCGAGTGGCAGGTGCTCGACTTCCTGCGCCAGGGGCTGGCGACGAACGAGATCGCGCGCCGGCTGTTCGTCTCACCCGCGACGGTGCGCAGCCACGTCGCCGCGGTGCTGCGCAAGCTGCGCGTGCCGGACCGCGAGGCCGCGATCCGGCTGTTCGAGGATCACGACGAGGGGCCCTGAGGCGCGAGCGTGCGCTCCTCCGTGTAGGAGCAGAGCGCCGCGCGG
>JBKOYW010000134.1:0-12011 GCA_046744275.1 Actinomycetota bacterium | reverse complement strand
GACATCCGCGGCCGCATGGGCAACCGCGCGGTACGTCCACATTTCCAGGTCGTCAGGGTCGTCGCCACCGTCGATACGGAGGCGAGCGACGAGGAGCTCCGCGCCGTGGTCGAGGAGACGGAGCGTCGCTGCCCCGTCTTCAACCTGGTCACCGACGCAGGCGTGCGCTGCGAGATGCGCTGGTGCATCGAGCACGAGACACCCGCGCGCGGCGAGCGGTGATGAGATGACCCAACCGGCATACGTGTCCCGCGTCCGCATCGAGCGCCTCGGCGGGCCGCAGCGCCTCGCCTACCTGCCGGAAGAGGACGCCCCCATCGCCTTCGGGGTCCTCGCCGAGGTGGCCGAGCACTACGGCGTTCCACCCGACAAGTTCCCACCGCACGCGACCACGCTGGACTACGTCGTCGCGGCCGCCGGCGGCTGACTGGCCGGCACGTTCGCAGGCGCGCTGGAGGCGCGTCAGATCGAAGTCGATCCCGACCGCTACGAGATCCAGGCGACCGGCGAGGTGTTTGACCGCGACGGCGTCCTGGTGCTCGAGCGCATCACCGTGCGCTACCGCGTTTCAGTTCCGCGAGGAGGCAAGGCGCGTGCACGGTTTCCATGCCCGCGCCTGTCCCGTGGCCCGCAGTCTCGAGGGCGGCATCGACGTGCGCACCGAGCTCGAGCTCGTGTGACGCGATGGGCTGCGCGCTCTGAGCGCTCGCGTCGGCTACGCGTTCATCATTTCGTCACTGTGGATCTGCACATCGACTACGCATCGCTGGTTGGGACACGCACCGCCACAGTTAGCGGGGAACCCATTGGGTACCGAACCGCAACCGAGTGCCCCAATCCGCGACAAACGACCGCAATTTGCGAACATCGGGCTGGTGATCGCGGCGGTCGAGATACCGCAAGACTGCAGGCTTTTCAGCGTTGTTAGAGGGATTCCGGCCCACGACTGAAAATCGTGGTGTCCCCGGTTCGAGTCCGGGTCTCGCCATCCGCAATCCCGCATTCCAGCGGGATTTTCTTCTTTTCGGACGATGCGATGGGGCTTTCGTTTGGGCACTCGATTGGGCACTGGCCGACGGTTGGCTGTGATCGTCGCCGGAGCCGACACCCATTGCCGGGGCGGGTTTACGGGCCTGGTTAGAGACGAAGACCACACGACTCCGGCGTCTGTTGCTCTCGGTTCGAACGACGTGCTCGTCGCTGCACGGCTCACGGTCGCGGGCGCCGCAACGCAGGACGCAGTCACTCCCGGCGGTTTGAGACACGGTCGCTGAGCGGTCTTCGAGGTGAGCCATGGGATTCGAACGCGACCGCCGGGACAACCCGGGAATCCGGTTGTGCCGGCTGCTGAATTGCTCCCCAGCGCGGTTTGAGTCGTCCTCAGTTATGTCCACTCGGCCTCACTTTGGCGCCCGAATTGGGGCCCGCCGCGAAGGGGTTCGATGACTATCAAGCCGCTGTCGCGCGGTAGCCGCGACCATCGGCATCGACCAAGCAAGGCGTCAGGGTCGCTCGTGGCGGACGCAGCCGAGCTCGTCGCCGACGAGCCGAGCTACGTTCGTACTGTCGAGCGATCACGGGCGGGCTCGCTGCTCCCGCCGACGAGCGCGAGCCCCTCGGTCCGGTCACCGGCAACCTGGATAAGGACGGCCAAAAGCGTCGTCTCCACCAGGGCGGAGACCGGTGGCCCGGCCGCGACGAGGGCGACTGAGCCGCCGACCCGAGTGACGCCGCGTCGCAGGCGAAGCAGTACCCCGAGAAGGCCGGGGCCGACATCGGTGACTTCCGTGAAGTCGACCACCACGCGCGTCCGTCCCTGGCCGATCCCCGAGACGATGGCGCGCTCGAGCTCGCGGGCCTCGTACAAGCCGACGGCACCGCCGGCCGCGGCGATTTGCGTGTCGCGGCCGGCGGTGCTCAGCTTGAGCGTGAACGTGCGCCTGTCGGTGTCGCTCGGCATCACCGCGACCCTACGGCCACGCGGGTGGGCTGACGTCACACGAATTGGACGAGGTGCAGGACCCGGGCCGGACATGCGGTGGGGATCTCGACGCGAGGAGTGGTGGCAGTGACCAGAACCACCACCACTGCGCGGCCCCAGCGGCGAGGATGGGCGCGCGCGCTCGTCGTGCTCGCGTTCGCGGCGATCCTTGCCGTATGGGCGAACCGGCAGCTTCTGAATACTGGCCGAGCAGGCTGCACGTAAGGTGCTCTCTCGGCCTCGCGCCCAGGCGGTCGCCGCCCGGATCCGGGCTCCAACAGTGCCCGCTCTGCCGCGAGGATTCAGTCGTGCCGGTCGAAGCGGAGGCGCTCGACGACGGCCGGTGGGACCTGCGGCTCCGCTGTGGCCAGTGCGGGACGTACCGCGATGTCGTGGTGAGCGACGACGTCGCGAAGCGATA
The DNA here is from genome assembly GCA_046744275.1 of Actinomycetota bacterium. GTDB lineage: Bacteria > Actinomycetota > Thermoleophilia > Solirubrobacterales > Solirubrobacteraceae > DASSUW01. Next base: position 9,609 of record JBKOYW010000134.1, on the reverse strand, counting down.
CGAGTCGGACCTCCAGCGTGGGATGGTCGAGATCGCTGCCGCGCTCGAGCGCCACGACCACGAGCGGATGACGGCGGAGGCCGAAGTCTTCATCGCCGCGCTCGAGCACGACATCATCGACGCGGAAGACTTCGGGAGCGGTTGAGGGGTACCGGCGGCCCCCGCTCACCGCAGCACGCAGCGGAAGCCGATGTGGCCTGTAGAGGTGTCGATGGCCTCGCCTTGGCGCGCGGCGGGCCTAAAGCGCAGGCAGTAGTTGGCTGCGCACAGATGCGAGCCGCCCTTGATCACGCGGCGCGGGATACGCTCGTCGGCTGGCGGCCCGCAGCACGGCGCGTTGTCGTGGCTGCCCGTGTAGAGGTCGCTGGTCCACTCCCAGACGTTGCCGGCCATGTCGTGGAGGCCGTAGCCGTTGGCGGGAAAGGCGGCGACCGGCGAGGTGTCGGCGTAGCCGTCGTTCATCAGGTTCTGCCAGGGGAACTCGCCTTGCCAGAAGTTGGCCAACATGCGCCCCTCGGGTGCGAGCTCGTCGCCCCAGGTGAAGGCCTTTCCCTCAAGGCCGCCGCGCGCCGCGTACTCCCACTCGGCCTCTGTCGGCAGCGCTTTGCCCGCCCACGCCGCGTACGCCTCGGCGTCCTCATAGGCGACATGGATCACGGGGTGGCGCCCGCGTGTGTACGTGTCGCTGCCGGGACCCTCTGGGCGCGACCAGCAGGCGTCGGGCGTGTAGGACCACCAGTTGCGGTAGTCCGAGAGATCAACCGGGCCGCGCGTCGGCCGGAAGACGAGTGACCCCGGCACGAGAAGCGCGGGATCGGCGTCCGGATATTGGTCGGGATCGAGCGGACGCTCGGCGACGGTGACGTAGCCCGTCTCCGTGACGAAGCGCCGGAACTGCCCAACCGTGACCGGCCGAGCGTCGATCCAGAAGGCCTCGACCGCGACGCGGTGGACCGGCCGCTCCTCGGGATAGAACGCGTCGGAGCCCATCACGAACTCGCCGCCCGGCACAGCGACCATGCCGGCTCGGGCTGACCCTCGCGTATGCATGCGGAGGACGTTCGCGCGCAGCGACCGAGAGCGCATCATCCAGTCGGTATGAAGCGTGATCATCCAATCTGGACGATGCCAAGGACCGCATCGATGGCCGATGCTGACACCGTACGGCGCGGAACATCGAGAGGAGCAACGCCTGATGAGTGATGAGCGTTCTGTCCACCGTGAGGTGCTGCCGATCCCCGATCAGCCGCGATCCGGCCTGGTGACCTATGACGCCAAGGATCCGGACACGTCGTTCCCGCCGATCGAAGAGCTGCGGCCGCCGGCCGGCGCCCCGAACGTGCTGGTCGTCCTGATCGATGACGTCGGTTTCGGTGCGTCGAGCGCGTTCGGCGGGCCGTGCGCGACGCCGAACGCGGAGCGTCTCGCCGCTGGTGGCCTGAAGTTCAACCGCTTTCACACGACGGCGCTGTGCTCGCCGACGCGCGCGGCACTGTTGAGCGGCCGCAACCATCACACGGTGGGGATGGGCGGCATCACGGAGATCGCGACGGCCGCGCCCGGCTACAACTCGATGCGACCGAACACGTGCGCGCCGCTGGCGGAGATCCTCAAGCTCAACGGGTACTCCACCGCCCAGCTCGGGAAGTGCCACGAGGTGCCGGTCTGGCAGACGAGCCCGATGGGGCCGTTCGAGAACTGGCCGACGGGCAGCGGCTTCGAGTACTTCTACGGGTTCATCGGCGGCGAGGCGCACCAGTACTACCCGGCGCTGTATGAGGGCACGACCCCGGTCGAGCCCGATCGCACCCCTGAGGAGGGCTACCACCTCATGGGGGACATGACCGACAAGGCGATCAAATGGATCCGCTCGCAGAAGTCGCTGATGGGTGACAAGCCGTTCTTCATGTACTTCGCGCCCGGCGCGACGCACGCTCCCTTCCACGTGCCCAAGGAGTGGGCGGACAAGTACGCGGGCAAGTTCGACGACGGCTGGGACGCCCAGCGTGAGCGGATTTTCGCGCGCCAGAAGGAGCTCGGTGTGATCCCCGCCGACGCGGAGCTCACGCCGCGCCACGACGAGATCCCGGCCTGGGAGGAGATGCCCGAGGAGCTCAAGCCGGTGCTGCGCCGGCAGATGGAGGTCTACGCCGGGTTCATGGAGTTCACCGACCACCACGTCGGTCGGCTATTCGACGCCCTCGAGGATCTCGAGGTGTTCGAGAACACGCTCGTCTTCTACATCATCGGTGACAACGGGGCATCCGCCGAGGGGACGTTGAACGGCACCTTCAACGAGATGATCAACTTCAACGGGGCGGCCGCCCTGGAGACTCCGGAGTTCATGATCGAGCGCCTGGACCAGTTCGGCGGGCCGGACTCCTACTGCCACTACGCGGTCGGCTGGGCGCACGCGATGGACACGCCGTACCAGTGGACCAAGCAGGTCGCCTCGCACTGGGGCGGGACCCGCAACGGCACGGTCGTGCACTGGCCGGCCGGTTTCGACGCAAAGGGCGAGATCCGCACGCAGTTCTCGCACGTGATCGACGTCGCGCCGACCGTGCTCGACGCCGCCGGGCTGGTCGAGCCGAAGTTCGTCAACGGCGTCCAGCAGACCCCGATGCACGGCGTGAGCATGCGCTACGCGTTCGACGACGCGGCGGCCGGGGAGCGCCACGAGACCCAGTACTTCGAGATGTTCGGCAACCGCGGCATCTACCACAAGGGCTGGACCGCCGTGACCCGCCACAGGACGCCGTGGCTGCTCGTCGGCGAGGAGGTCCCCGCGTTCGACGACGACGTCTGGGAGCTCTATGACACCAACGTCGACTGGACGCAGTTCGAGGACGTCTCCTCGCAGCACCCCGACAAGCTCCACGAGCTCCAGCGGCTGTTCGTGATCGAGGCCACCCGCAACAACGTCCTCCCGCTCGACGACCGCGGCGCCGAGCGGCTCAACCCGGACCTCGCCGGCCGGCCGACGCTCATCAAGGGCACCCGACAGCGGCTGTTCGGCGGCATGGGCCGCCTGACCGAGAGCTCGATCGTCAACATCAAGAACAAGTCGCACTCGGTGACGGCCGAGATCGTCGTACCGTCAAACGGCGTGCGTGGCGTGCAGGGCGTGATCATCGCCCAGGGCGGCAGCATCGGCGGCTGGAGCCTGTACGTGAAGGACGGCCGGCTGCGGTACTGCTACAACCTGCTCGGCGTCCAGCGCTTCTACGTCGACAGCGACCGCGAGATCCCCGCCGGCACGCACCAGGCGCGGATGGAGTTCGACTACGACGGGCCCGGGCTCGGCAAGGGCGGCACCGCGACGCTGTACCTCGACGGCCAGCAGGTCGGAGAAGGCACCGTCGCCGCGACCGCCGCGATGATCTTCTCGGCCGACGACACCTGCGACGTCGGCAAGGAGGACGGCGCCCTGGTCGCCGAGGACTATCCGATCCCCAACGCCTTCACCGGCGAGGTCAATTGGGTCGAGATCGACGTCGGCGACGCCGCCGCCGACGCCGACCACCAACTCGATCCCGCCGAGCTGCTCCGCGTCGCCATGGCACGCCAGTAGCACGTGCGGCGGCTGCTGGGACGCGTCGACCGGTGGCAACGGCGCCACCGGCCGATCGCGTTCCCTGTCGCCGTGGTACGCAAGTTCACCGACGACGGCGCCTCGCGGCATGCCGTACGGATCGCCTACTACGCGTTCTTCTCGGTCTTCCCGCTGCTGCTCGCGTTCGTCTCGATCGTCGGCTTCGTCCTACAGGACGATCCCGGCCGGCGCGACGACATCCTGAACTCGGCCTACGCCGAGATGCCCGTCGTCGGCCCGCTCGTGCGTGGCGACATCGGGACGATCGGGGGCAACGGCGTGGCGCTCGCAGTCGGCATCGGCGTCGCGCTGTGGGCCGGGCTCGGCATCACGCTAGCGCTCGGCCAGGCGCTCGACGCGTCGTGGAACGTCGCTCCGGTCGAGCAGCTCGGCTACATCGCGCGCCGCGTGCGCGGGCTCGCCATGCTCGCAACCGCCGGCCTCGCGATCGTCGCCAGCTCCGTGCTCAGTGGCGCGGCGACGAGCGGAAATCTCGGCGGCGAGGCGTGGACGGCGGCGGCTGCGCTCGTGCTCTCGCTCGCCGTCGATGCGATCGCGCTTCTGGCCGCCTTCGGGCTGCTCGCGTCCGAGCGCCGCAGCCTCGGAGAGCTTCTCCCCGGCGTAATCGTCGCGACGCTCGGCCTGCTCGTGCTCCAGACCCTCGGCGGCTGGTACGTGAACGCCGCGATCGCGAATGCGAGTGACACCTACGGGCTGTTCGCGACCGTCATCGGCCTGCTCTCGTGGCTGTCCCTGGCCGCCCAGCTAGTGCTGATCGCCGCCGAGGTCAACGCGGTCGCGGCGATGCGGCTGTGGCCGCGGTCGCTCACCGGCGATCCGACGGCGGCCGACACGCGCGCGCTCGAGCACTACGCGGAGGCCGCGCGCCGCGACCCGCGCGCGCGGATCGACGTCCACTGGGAGACCTAGCCGAGCGCGGGCGCGCAGTACGGCTGGAGCGCCTGCAGCTCCGCGACTGCTGCGTCGAGGGCTCCCTGGAGCATCGCGCGACGGGTGTATGCATCATTTGCGGACCGCGCATCCCGCTGCGAGGCTACGTCGCGCAATGCTCGTCGCAGAGCTCCCGTTCGACGTCGTCGAGGTCAAGCTCGCCGCGCCGCAGATTCGTCCCGGCACCGTGGCGAAAGCGGACCTGATGGCGCGCCTTTGCTCGTCACGCTCGCCGCTCGTGACCGTGGTCGCGCCGGCCGGGTACGGCAAGACGACGCTTCTTGCACGATGGGCCGAGGCTGATCCGCGTCCGTTCGCGTGGGTAGCTCTCGACGCGGGCGACGACGACGCCCTAGTCCTCCTGCGACACATCACGGCCGCGATCCATCGCGTTGAGCCGGTCGGCCAGGCCGTGTTCGAGGCGTTGTCGGGCCCAGGGGGATCCGCCTGGACGAGCCGTGTCCCGCGTGTTGGGAGCGCGCTGTCGAAACTCGAGCGCCCGCTGGTGCTGGTGCTGGACGACCTGCACGCGGTCGCCAATCCGGCCTGTCTGGACGCGATCGCGGCGTTGATCGGATATGCCCCGTCCGGTTCGCTGCTCGCGATCGCGAGCAGGGAAGCGCCGAAACTGCCGCTAGCCCGCTGGCGCGCGCGAGGTTTGCTCGACGAGATCGGCGTGTCGGACCTCCGGCTCGACGAGCAGGAGGCCGGGTTGCTGCTCGAGGCGGCCGGAGTCGAGCTCGAACCGAGTGCGGTGACCGACTTGACCGAGCAGACGGAGGGCTGGCCTGCCGGCCTGTACCTGGCGGCGCTGTCCCTGCAGGCCGGCGCTCCGAGTGCGGCCAGCGCTGGGGGCTTCGGCGGCGACGACCAGTTCGTGTCCGAGTACTTCCGGCTCGAGCTCCTGTCGCGCCTGCCGCCGGACGAGGCACGGTTCCTGCAGTGCACCTCGGTGCTGGATCGCATGTGCGGCGGGCTGTGCGACGCCGTGCTACAGACGACACGGTCGACGCAGACGCTGGAGACACTTGCGCGCACGAACGGGTTCATCGTGCCGCTCGACCGTCGAGGCGAGTGGTATCGCTACCACCAACTGTTCCGCGAGCTGCTGCGCAACGAGCTCGAACGCAATGAGCCGCACGTGGTGGCCGCACTCAACCGCCGGGCGATGGCCTGGTGCGTCGCTAATGACCTGACCGAGGCGGCGGTGCTCTACGGGCAGGCTGCGGGTGAGGCCGACGCCGTCGCAGACCTGCTCGAGGGCCTTGTCCTACCGCTCTACTTCGACGGCCGGATGCATACTGCAGACGAGTGGTTCGGGTGGTTCGGCGAGGACGACCTGGCGCAGCATCCTGTCCTTGCCGTCTACGGGGCGTGGGTCCGCGTCCTGGCCGGAAGGCCCGAAGCTGCGGAACGGTTGCTCGCTATCGCGGACGGGGCGAGCTCGACAGGCCCTCTCCCGGATGGCAGCGTCACGATCCAGCCGTGGCTCGCGACGTTGCGCGCGCACATGATGCCGGACGGTGTCGAACGTGCGCTTGCCGACGCGGATCTGGCCCTCGATCAGCTTCCGCCGGGAAGTTGGTGGATCCCCGGCGCGCTCCGCATGCGCGGCGTCGCCCACGGGCTGCTCGGCGCAACCGATCGCGAGACGGAGGACCTGAAGGGATCCATCGCGGCGGCCGAGGCCTTGGGCGCCCCGGGCGACGACGTCCCGGTGGCTCAGGCACTGCTCGCGCTCCGCGCGGCCAAGCAAAATGCCTGGGGAGAGGCCGCCGAACTGGCGCGGGCGGCACAGGCGACCGTCGACGAGAAGGGCCTAGCTGACTACGCGAGCACCGCGGTCGTGCATGCGGCGACTGCGCGGGTAGCGCTTCACGAGGCCCGCCACGCCGAGGCGCGATCGGCATTGGCGCGTGCCCACCGTCTGCGGCCCATGCTCGACCACGGGATGCCTTGGGTGACCGTCACAGTCGGTCTCGAGCTCACCCGTGCCCACCTCGCACTCGCCGAGGCGGCCGCCGCCCGGACGGTTCTCGCGGAGACCGAGCTGGTGCGCGAGCTCCGCCCGGACCTGGGTTCCCTCGTCGAGGAGGCGCGAGAGCTGCGCGACCGCGTAGCGGCGAGTTCCTCGCCGGCGGGTGCCTGGGCGATGAGCCTGACGGCCGCCGAGCTCCGGCTGCTTCCGTACCTCGCCACCCATCTCACGTTCCCGGAGATCGCGAGCAGGCTGTTCATCTCGCGCAACACGGCAAAGACCGAAGCGGTCGCGATCTACCGCAAGTTCGGTGTCTCCTCCCGCAGCAAGGCGATCGAGCGCGCCATCGAGGTCGGGCTGGTGGAGGACTCGATCTACCCGCCGCGGGCAGATTTCGTCCAGTAAGTATGACGCGGCGGCAGGCCGCGGCAGGTGAGATATGGACGACGCCAATGGACGAGTACAAGGAGCACCTGCGACGGCTCGCCGTGCACGACGAAGCGCTTCTTGAAGCGATCGCGGTGGGCGGCAGCTCCTACGCCGCGTCGGTGCTCGACGAGAGAACCGCGGCACTCATTCGCGTCGCCGCGACCGTCGCCGTCGACGCCGCCCTGGCGTCCTTCCAGCACGCGGTGACGCTCGCCCTCGCAGCCGGCGCGACGAGCGACGAGATCGTGGCCAGCCTCGAGGCTGTGACGCCCGTGACAGGCGCCGCGCGAGTGGTCCAGTGCGCTCCGAAGGTCGGGCTCGCGCTCGGCTACGACGTCGACGCCGCGCTCGAGCGGCTGGACCCGTGACGATCTAGATGCAGTGGGGGCTCGCCATCGTGGCGCTCACCCTGCTCGGCGTCGCGGCGATCTCTCGACGGTTGTACGGCACGCCCATCACGCCGGCGATGGTCTTCGTCGTGGTCGGGTTGTTGGCCGGACCCCAGGTGCTCGACGGGATCGACCTGGAGAGCACGAGCTCGACCGTACGGGCGCTGGCGGAGGCGACGCTCGCGCTCGTCCTGTTCTGCGATGCATCACGCATCGATCTCGGAGAGCTCCGCCGCGAGGTCGGGGTGCCCGTGCGGCTGCTCGGCATCGGCCTGCCGCTGACCATCGCGCTCGGCATGGTCGCGGCGGCCATCCTCTTCGATCAGCTGACCGTCGAGGAGGCCCTGATCCTCGCGATCATCCTGGCGCCGACCGACGCCGCACTAGGGCAGGCGGTCGTCACCGAGCCGCGTATCCCCGGCAGGATCCGCCAGGGGCTCAACGTCGAGAGCGGCCTCAACGACGGGATCTGTGTGCCGCTGCTGTTCGCAGCCGTGGCCCTGGCCGACGTGGAATCAGGGATCTCGGACGGCCGCGGCGCGGGAACGCTGCTGCTCGAGGAGATCGGCTTCGGAGCCGTGGGCGGCGTGATCGGCGGGCTCCTGGTGGCCACGATCGTCATCCACGCCGGCCGCCGCGATCTCATCGACAACGCCTGGCGGCAGGTGATCCCCGCGGCCGGGGCGGCGCTCGCCTACGGGATCGCCGTCGGGCTCCATGGGTCGGGCTTCATCGCCGCGTTCGTCGCGGGGATGACCTTCCGGCTTGCGCTCCGGCGCGACCCCGAGCAACTCAACGAGCTGAGCGAGGAGGTGGGAGGCGTGCTCAACGGCATCACCTTCGTGCTCTTCGGGGCCATCCTGCTCGGGCCCGCGCTCGCAGAGCTGAGCTGGGAGCTCGTGCTCTACGCGGTCCTCAGCCTCACCGTCGTGCGGATGCTTCCGGTCGCGATCGCGATGCTCGGTTCACGCGCGAGGGCGCCCACGGTCGGCTTCCTCGGGTGGTTCGGTCCCCGCGGCCTCGCATCGATCGTGTTCGCGGTGATCGTGATCGAGGAGTCGAACCTTCCGCACGAGCACTTGATCGTGCTGGCGATCTACCTGACGGTGGGCCTCTCGGTCGTCGCCCACGGCCTCAGCGCCGCCCCGCTCGCGAACCGCTACGCCCGCTGGTATGAGCGACACCCCCGCGAGAAGGCACCGGCGATGGAGAGCGCTTCAGCCGAGGTGACGCGAGCGCGGGGCCCGAGGGAGGTCGCGACATGACCCCCGCGCAGCTGCTCGTCTACGGATCCGCGCCCGGAGCCGAGTTCGAGGGCCGGCTGGTCGGCGCGATCGAGCGACGCGGGCGTGGCGAGGGCTCGCTCGTAGCGCCGCTTCTCGGCTTCCGCCTCGACCCGGGCGAACGGCGCCGGATGAGCGAGAAGGCGCTTCGCACGGGCGGCACGCCGCTGGCCAGCGAGCTCGTCGACGCCGCCGGGCTCGGCGAGCTGAGCGCCGACCTGATCGCGGTGGCCGCGCGCGGCGAGAAGCGAGGCTGACCGACGTGCCCGAGCGCGACGCGCAGTTCACAGCTCCGACGTGGCTCAGGGATCTGGGCTTCGCGTCGTGGCTGCTGGTCGGCTTCGTGCTGGTCGTCGTCGGGGTCATCTGGCTGCTCGGCCAGACGTCGACGATCGTGATGCCAGTGATCCTCGCTGCGGTGCTCGGCGCGGTCGCCGGACCCGCGGTGGGCTGGCTGGAGCACCACCGGGTTCCGCGGATCGGCGGCGCGATCATCGTCCTGCTCGGGCTCGTCGCCATCGGCGCGTTCATCGTCCTGCTCGTCGTCGGTGGGATATCCGCCCAGTCAGCCGACATCTCGACGAATCTCAACCACGCGGCCGACAAGATCCAGGGCTGGCTCGCCGACCTTGGCGTGGACAACGCACAGCAGGCCACGGATGACGTGAAGCAGGATCTTCCCGAGATCCGGACCACACTGCTGAGCGGGATCGCGAGCGGCCTCAGCGCGCTGTCCTCGCTCGTGTTCTTCCTCGCGTTCGCGACGCTCAGCACGCTGTTCGTACTTAAGGACGGCCCGGTGATGCACCGCTTCATCAACCGGCATATGGGCGTGCCGCAGCCGGTCGCCAACGTCGTCACGACCAACGTCGCGAAGTCGCTGCGCAGCTATTTCCTCGGCGTGACGATCATCGCCGCATTCAACGCCGTCGTGATCGGCGGCGCGGCGCTCATCATCGGCGTGCTGCTCGCGGGGACGATCGC
>JBKOYW010000301.1:0-7571 GCA_046744275.1 Actinomycetota bacterium | reverse complement strand
CCGCTTGAGCTCTTCGGGCGCGCCGGCGGCGACGATCTGCCCGTGATCGATGACAAGGATGCGGTCGCACAGTGCGTCGGCCTCCTCGAGGTAGTGGGTGGTGAGGAAGACGGTCACGCCGCGCTCGTCGCGCAGCGCGCGCACGTGCTTCCACAGGTTGGCGCGGGCCTGGGGGTCGAGCCCGCTGGTCGGCTCGTCGAGGAACACGAGGCCGGGCGAGTGGATCAGGCCCATTGCGATGTCGAGCCGCCGCCGCTGGCCGCCTGACAGCGTCTTCGTCTGCCGCTTCCAGACGCCCTCGAGGTCGAGCCCGCGCAGCAGCTCCTCGCCGCGCGCCGCCGCCTCGCCCGCGGCCATGCCGTAGAGGCGGCCGTGGTCGACCAGCTCCTCCCCCACCCGCGCCACGGGCTCCGTGCAGCCGCCCTGCGCCACGTAGCCGATCCGCCGCCGCACCTCGACCGGCTCGCGCAGCAGGTCGTGCCCCGCGACGCGCGCGGTCCCGCCCGTCGGGGCGATCAGCGTGGTCAGCATCCGCAGCGTCGTCGTCTTGCCGGCGCCGTTCGGCCCCAGGAACCCGACGATCTCGCCCTCGGCGACGTCGAGGTCGATGTCGCGCACCGCCTCGACCTCGGCGCCGCGTGCCTTGAAGGTCCGCGCCAATCCGCGCGCCTCGATCACTGCCAGATCCTTTCGTCAAACTTGACTAACGCGACATAGTCAAGCTTGACTACTGCGATCTGTCAAGCCTCCAACCCGGCCACGGCTCGCCCTCGAACGAGTACGCGCCCTCGCGGATCCGCTCCAGGCAGGCGACAGTCCACTCCCGCTCGCCCATCACCAGCGCGTCGCTGAGATACGAGAACTCGGCGATGTGCCGTGGTTTCTCGGCCTGGCCGGCCATCGTCGACAGCGTGTACGGAGCCTCGCGATGGAGAGCGTCGAGCTGCGCGATCCGGCTCTCGAGCGCCTCGGTCACCTCGTCACGCGACAACGCGTAGAGGAAGCCGAGCGCGGCGAACAGCCGGGACTTGTCGCTGGGCACGACCCGCCACAGCGCCTCCCGCAGGAGCGTGAAGAACTCCGTCTCGCCGTCCTCGGTGAGCGAGTACACCGTCTTCGCGGGCTTGTCCTCCGCCGACTCACCCGAGATGAAGCCGTCGCGCTCGAGCGTGCGCAAGGCGTTGTAGATCGAGCCGGGGTTGAGCTTGGCCCACTGGTCGACCCGCCAGGTGAGCAGCTCGCGGCGGACGAAGTAGCCATGGACCGGCTGGAAGATCCGCACCGCGCCGAGCATCAGCAGGCGGGTGGAGGACATGTCAGCCGGCTCGCCGCCGCAGCTCGACCACGTTGCCGGGCTCCTCGACCACGCGCGGCTCGGTGGCCGGCTCGGCGCCCGTGAGGGTCGAGTACAGGGCGACCTGCTCGTGGACGATCTTGCCGACGCGCCGCACACCCTCGCGGATGTCGTCCTCGCTGATGCCGGAGAAGTTCAGCCGCATCTCCGATCCGCCGCGGCCGTCCAGATAGGCCGCGCGGCCCGGCACGAATGCGACGTTCTCCCGCAGGGCACGCGCGAGCAGGTCCGTCGTGTCGATGTAGTCGGGCAGCCGCGCCCAGATGAACAGGCCGCCGTTCGGCTGCGTCCACGTCGCCTCGCGCGGGAGGTACTCGGCGAGCGCCTCGAGCATGACGTCGCGGCGGCGCCGGTAGAGATCCACCTGCGTCTTCACGTAGGCGCGCCAGTCGCGCTCCGCGAAGTAGGTGGCGACGAACTGCTGCGACAGCGTCGCCGAGCAGAGGTCGACGCCGCCCTTGCCGAGGTTGAGCTTGTCGAGCACCGGCGCCGGCGCGGCGGTCCATCCGATCCGCAGGCCCGGCGAGAGGATCTTCGAGAACGTCCCGAGGTAGATGACGTAGTGGCCGCGGTCGAGCGAGTACAGCGTCGGCAGTGGCTTGCCCTCGTACCGCAGCAGGCCGTACGGGTTGTCCTCGAGCACGAGCAGCTCGCGCTCGTGGGCGATCCGCACCAGCTCGCGCCGGCGCTCGAGCGAGAGCGTCACGCCCGCCGGATTCTGGAACGACGGCACCGTGTAGATGAACTTCGGCGTCCGGCCCTCGCGTGCGAGGCGGTCGAGCTCGGCGCGGAGCACGTCGATCCGCATGCCGTGGTCGTCCATCTCGACCTGCACGACGTCGGCCTGGTAGGAGACGAACACCGGGACCGCTCCGGGGTAGGTCGGCGCCTCGGCCACGACCACGTCGCCGGGATCGATCAGCGTCTTGCATACGAGGTCGATCACCTGCTGGCCGCCGGTCGTGACGAGCAGCTCCTCGCGCTCGACGTCCATGTCCTCGGCCGCCATCACCTCGACGATGCAGTCCTTGACCTCGTCGAGGCCCTCGGTCGGCCCGTACTGGAGCGCCTTGGCCGAGGCGTCGACCGCGACGCGCGCCATCAGCGCCGCGAAGTCCTCGGCCGGGAACGTCGTGGTGTCGGGCAGCCCGCCCGCCAGCGAGATGATGTCCGGCCGCGCGGTCACGGCCATGAGGTCGCGCATCGCGGAGGACTTCATGGCCTGCGCGCGCTGCGCGAACAGTCCCGCATAGCGCTCGAGGTCCCGCGCGCCCGAGCGACGGCGTGTCTCGTCTTCGCCCATCCGCCCGCTATCGTCGCACGCCGCTACCGTGGATTTCGTCTTCGACCTCCTCCAAGGTGCAGGTATTGCTGCGGCGATCGGCATTCGCCCGTTCCTGCCGGTGCTGCTCGCCGGAGCGCTCGCCTCGGCCGATATCGGGCTCGATTTCGACGGCACCGACTTCATGTTCATGGAGGAGTGGCCGTTCCTGCTGGGCGTGCTCATCCTTGTCGCGATCACGGATTTCGCGACCCGCCGGCGAGCCAATTTGGAGACCGGTCCGGTCGTCTGGCTGCTGCTCACGATCGCCGTGGTGCTCGGCGCGCTGCAGGGCGCGGCATCGCTCGCCGACAACGATTACGCGGTGGTCCCGGGGATCGTCGCGGGCGCCGCGGCCGCCACGCTCGGGTTCTTCGCGGCCCGCTCGCTGTTCGGCCGCGTGCGGCGGCGGCTCGACCCCGAGGCGCAGTCGGTGCTCCCGCTGTACGGCGAGGGCGCGGCGGTCGGCGCGGCCGGCGCCTCGATCCTCTTCCCGCCGCTCGCGATTCTCGTGCTCGCCGGACTGGCGTGGCTGCTCGCGGGCGGCCGCCGGCGGGAGGGCGAGAAGTACGCGGGCCTTCGGATCCTGCGGTGACGAAGAAGCTCGTCCTCGTCGTCATCGACGCGATGAAGCCCGCGATGCTCGAGCGGGCGGTGGCGGGCGGCCGCGCGCCGACGCTGCAGCTGCTGCTCGAGCGCGGCCAGCACGTCGACGACTGCGTGGCGGCCTTCCCGTCGGTCACGCCCGTGTGCGCGGCCTCGATCGCGACCGGCACCGGCCCGGACCAGCACGACATCCCGGGCATGAACTGGTACCACCGCGGCGAGGGGCGCTACATCGAGTACGGCACGAGCTTCAAGGCCTCCCAGTCGTTCGGGCTCCGGCAGTCGCTCACCGACACGATCTACAACATGAACCTCGAGCACCTGGCGGCCGACGTGCCGACCGTGTTCGAGCGGCTCGACGACGCCGGCGTCCGCACGGCCGGCACGACGTACCTGATGTACCGCGGCCGCCACCGCCACGAGGTGTCGGGCGAAACGGCGCTCACCCGGATCGCCGGCACGATCTTCCGTCACGCCGTGTACGGCCCCAAGGAGCTGTTCTACGCGGACATGTTCGCCTCGCGCCGGACGCCGTGCCGCTCGCAGCTCGGGCTGCCGGGCATCCGTGACCAGCACTCCGGCTGCGTCGGCGAGTTCCTGGTCGAGCACGACCTGTTCGACTTCCTGCTGCTCTCGCTGCCCGACAACGACACCCACTCGCACAAGAACGGCCCGTTCGCGCAGGTCGACTCGCTGGCCGCCGCCGACCGCCAGATCGACCGGCTGGTGACCGCCGGCGGCGGCCCGGACGCGTTCCTCGACGAACACGCCGTGATCGTGTGCTCGGACCACTCGCAGTCGCGCGTGGAGAAGGAGATCGACCTCTTCCGCGCGTTCGACGGCTTCGGCGTGCTGCCCGCCGCCCGCGTGCGCGGCGAGGAGTCCGAGATCGCCGTCTGCCCGAACTCGCGCGCCGCGCAGGTCTACGTCCTCGACCGCGACCGCCGCGAGAAGCTGGCGCCGCGGATCGAGCGCACGCTACTGGCGCTCGACGGGATCGACCTCGTGCTGCGCATGACCGACCATCCGGACGGCGAGGCGGCGATCCGGGCGGAGCGCGGCGGCAAGCGCAAGGAGCTGCGCTTCGCGCCCGGCGGCGATCTCGTCGACGCCCGCGGCGAGCACTGGAGCGTCGAGGGCGACCTCGACCTGATCACGCTCCAGGTGCGGGACGGCCGTGTCGGATCGGCGACCTACCCCGACGCGCTGGCCCGCGCGTGGTCGGCCCTGCGGACGCGGACGGCGGGTGAGGTCCTGGCCTCGGCGAGCCCCGGCTACGAGTTCCTGGACTGGGGCGGCGCGCACCACGTCGGCGGCGGCTCGCATGGCTCGCTGCACGCCAACGACTCGCTCGGGTCACTGATGTGGTGCGGCACCGGACCCGATTCGGCCGACGCGCGCGAGGAGTGGTCGCTGCGCGACATCGTCCCCATGATCACGGAGCACTTCCAGGTCTGAGGATCTGCTCGATCGCGTCGGCGCGCCGGCCGTTGGCGCGGATCACGACGGCGTTGAGCCACGGATCCTCGTCCGCAGAGTCGTAGCGCTGCGGCATGTGGCTGCGCATGACGGCGATCGACTGCTCGCGCCGGACCCCGATCACGCCCCCGCGGGCGCCCGTCATGCCGACGTCGGTGATGTAGGCCGTGCCGCCGGGCAGCACGCGCGCGTCGGCCGTCGGGATGTGCGTGTGCGTGCCGACCACGGCGGTCACGCGGCCGTCGAGGTGCCAGCCGAGCGCCACCTTCTCGCTCGTCGCCTCCGCGTGCATGTCGACGAGCACGTGCTCCGCGTCCTGCACCTCGCGCAGCGCGTCGTCGATCGTCAGCAGCGCCGGGCTGCCCGCCTGCATGTAGAGGTTGCCGCTGAGGTTGACCACGCCGAGCGAGGTGCCGTCGCGCTCGACGATCGTGGTCCCGTGGCCGGGCTGGTTCGGCAGGAAGTTCGCCGGGCGCAGGATGTTGGGCTGCTCGTCGAGGTAGGGCCAGATCTCGCGGTGGCGGTAGGTGTGGTTGCCGAGCGTGATCACGTCGACCCCAGCACGAAACAGCTCGGCGGCCTCCTTGGGCGTGATGCCGATGCCGCCCGCCGCGTTCTCGCCGTTCGCGACGACGAAGTCGACTGCGAGCTCCTCTTTGAGGCCGGGGAGGAGATCGCGAACGACGCGACGGCCGGCGCGCGCAACGACATCGCCGATGAACAGAATGGTGCTCAACCCGGCTGATCCTACGGCCATACTTGACCCATGACGGACCAGCGCATGCCAGTTCCCCGTTGGGTGCAGCTGGTCATGCTGCCGCTGGCGATCCTCGGGCTCTGGGCCGTGCTCGAGGCGGCGGGACGGGTCCTGCTGCTGTTCATCATCGCCGGGCTCGTCGCGCTGCTGCTGAATCCGTTCGTGTCGCTGCTCCGGCGCGCGCACGTGCCGCGCGGGATCGCCGTGCTGATCGTGATGCTGTGCGTGGTGGCCGCCGTCACGGCGATCGGCTTCCTGCTCGCGAACCCCGTGGCCGACCAGGTCGACGCGTTCCGCGACAACGTGCCGGAGATCGTCGACGACGCCAACGCCTCCCTGGCCGACTTCCAGCAGTGGCTCGACGACAACGGGATCAACGTGCAGATCGCCGAGGAGGGCCAGACGGCGCTCGGCACGATCGGCCGCAACCTCACCGAGGGCTCCGGCGAGCTCGTGGCCTTCACCCAGGACGCTCTGCGCACGCTGGTGGAGGCCTCGCTCGCCCTGATCCTCGTGATCGTGATCAGCGTCTACATGCTCCTCTACGGCGAACGGATCGGCGCCGGCGTGCGCTCGGTGATCCACAGCGCGGACGGCGACGACTACCCGGCGCGGATCCAGGCGGCGGTCTTCGGGTACGTCCGCGGGCAGCTCCTGTTCTCGCTGATCATGGGCACGAGCGCGGGGCTGCTGCTGTGGGTGCTCGGCTCGCTCGGCATCTTCCCCGACGGCAAGACGTACGCGCTCTTCTTCGGGGCCTGGTACGCCTTCGCGGAGCTGATTCCGTATGTGGGGCCCGCGATCGGCGCCGCGCCGCCGGTCCTGATCGCGTTGTTCAGCGGCGAGCCACTCGACGCCCTGTGGCTGACGATCGCCTTCACGGCGCTCCAGCAGATCGAGGGTCACATCGTCGCGCCGACCGTGTTCTCGCAGGCGCTGCGGATCAACCCGATCCTGGTGATCTTCGCGCTGCTGCTCGGCGGGCAGGTGTACGGCTTCATCGGCGCGTTCATCGCGCTTCCGCTGGCGGCGATCGTGCGCGAGAGCGTCGTCTACTTCCGCCGCCACTACGCGTTCGAACCGTGGGATCTGCCGTCGGCCGCCGAGCCGGTGCCGGACGCGCTCCCGCAGCCCGAGCGGCGCTGCCCGGAGTGCGGCGCGCGCTGTCCCGAGCGCGCCACGTCCTGCCCGTCGTGCGGCACCGAGCTCGGCGGACCCGACGCCGAGGCCGCCGCCGCCTCGAGCGCGCCGACGTAGTGCGCGCCGACTCGATCAGCAAGCGCTACGGCGCGCGCGACGCGCTGCGCGAGGTGTCGTTCGAGGTCGCCGGCGGGGAGAAGGTCGCGGTCATCGGGCCGAACGGCGCCGGCAAGACGACGCTGCTGCAGATCCTCGCCGGGGCGCTGGCGCCGACGGCCGGCACGGTCTCGGTCGGACGCACCGGCTGGGTGCCCCAGCAGCCGGCGCTGTACTCGAAGCTGTCGGTCGCCGAGAACCTGCGGCTGTTCGCGCGGCTCGAGAAGGTGGCGGATGTAGAGCGGACGGTCGCGCGGATGCTCGAGCAGACCGCGCTCGGCGACCGCTCCGACGACGAGGTCGGAAAGCTGTCGGGCGGCAATCGCCAGCGCGTCAACATCGCGATCGGCCTGCTGGGCGACCCGGAGGTGCTGCTGCTCGACGAGCCGTCGGCGGCGCTGGACCCCCGCCAGCGCGAGCGGCTGTGGCAGTTCATCGCCGCGCTCGGCACGTCCGTCGTGTTCTCGACCCACGACGTCGGCGAGGCCGAGCGCTTCGCCGACCGCGTCCTCGTGCTGGCCGACGGCGAGCTGCTGTTCACCGGCACGACGACCGAGCTGGAAACGACGATGGGCGGCGACCACGACTTCGAGGCGGCGTTCGTCCGGTTCCTCCACGCGCGGGGCCACTAGCGATGCGCTGGCTGCTGCTCAAGGACCTCCAGATCCTGCGCCGCTCGCCGCTGCTCGCCGCGCTGCTCGTGATCTACCCCGTGACGATCTCGCTGCTGGTCGGCGCGGCCGTCTCCGGCGGGCCGC
>JBKOYW010000047.1:0-4781 GCA_046744275.1 Actinomycetota bacterium | reverse complement strand
ACGTAGGTCCCGCGGCCGGGCCGCGGCTCGAGCACGCCGCGCGCGGCCAGCAGCGCGACGGCCCGCTGCACGGTGACCGGGCTGACGCCGTGGCTGGCCATCAGCTCCCGCACCGACGGCAGGCGCGCGCCGGGTTCGAGGCCGGCGGCCCGGCGCTCGAGATCGGCGACGACGGCGTCCAGCGTGCGCTCGGGCACGCTGGGAGGCTAGTACCGTCGGCCGCCGGTACTTAGTCGCTCAGATCCAGGACGACGGGCTCGACGATCTCCAGCAGGAGCCGCTCGACCACGTCCGGGTGCTCGGGCCGGCTGAAGAGGAAGCCCTGAGCGGTGTCGCAGCCGGTGGTCTGGAGGTTGCCGAGCTGCTCGGAGGTCTCGACGCCCTCGGCCGTGACCGACAGCCCGAGCGCGTGCCCTAGCTCGATCACCGCGTTGACGATCGCGACGTCCTCGGACGAGTGCGGGATCCCGCGCACGAACGAGCGGTCGATCTTCACGCAGTCGACCGGGAACGACCGCAGGTACTCGAGCGACGAGTAGCCGGTGCCGAAGTCGTCGACCGCGATCTTCACCCCGAGCCGCTTGAGCGCGGCGAGCGTCCGGATCGACGACTCGGGGTCCTCGACGAGCACGCTCTCGGTGACCTCGAGGCAGAGGTGCGACGGCTCCATCCCGGTGCGCTCGAGGGCGGCGGCGACGATCTCGATGAGGTTGTCGTGCGCGAGCTGGCGCGCCGAGACGTTGACGCGGACCACGAGCGGCTCGTCCTCCGCGCGCTCGGCCTGCCAGCGCTGTGCCAGGCGGCACGACTCGTTCAGCACCCAGGTGCCGATCGGGACGATCAGGCCGGTCTCCTCGGCGAGCGCGATGAAGCGGTCGGGGCCGACGAGGCCGTCGTCCGGATGCTCCCAGCGGACCAGCGCCTCGAGCCCGACGATCGCACCGGTCCCGACGGACACCTCGGGCTGGAAGTACACGCGGAACTCGTCGCGCTCGAGCGCGGCGCGGAGGGCGCGCTCGGTGTGCAGGCGCGTCAGGGCGCGCTGGCGGGTCACCTCGTCGAACAGCATGAGGCGGCCGCCGCCGGCCTCCTTGGCGCGGTACATGGCGGCGTCGGCGTCGCGGATCAGCTCCTCGACGTCCTGGTCCGGGTCGGCGGAGAGGGCGACGCCGAGGCTGGCGGAGGACATCGTCTCGCCGTGCGCGAGGTGGAACGGCGTGGCGAAGATGCGCAGCACACGCTCGGCGACGGCGATCGCGTCCTGCTCGTCGACGATGTCCTCGCACAGGATCGCGAACTCGTCACCGCCGAAGCGGGCGACGGTCTCGTGCCGGCGCAGCGAGTGGCGCAGGCGCTCGGCGACGGCGACGATCAGCTTGTCGCCGGCGGTGTGGCCGAGGCTGTCGTTGATGACCTTGAAGCGGTCGAGGTCGAGGAACAGCACCGCGACGTAGCGGCCGCGACGGCGCTGGAGCCGCTCGAGCGCCTGGGCGAGCCGGTTGTTGAACAGCAGCCGGCTCGGCAGGCCGGTCAGCGGGTCGCGCAGCAGCTGATTCTCGTTCGTGCGCCAGGCGACGATGTGGGCGGCGCTCGCCGCCAGCACGAAGATGCCGTGGATCAGCGCCCAGCGCCACGGATGCTGGATGGCGGCCTGGTGGCTGTAGACGGTGTCGGGAGCCAGCGCGCCGGCGAGGCCGTGGTGCAGAACCACGTAGCCGATCGCGACCAGGAAGGGGAGCCAGTCCTGATACAGCGTGAGGACGCCGATCATCACGAAGAAGTGGAAGTGCGCCTCGATGACGCCGCCCCACAGGTGCACGAGGATCGCCGACGCGGTGATGAGGCCGAACGAGGCGGCGGCCACACGCAGCTTCATGCTCGCCCACTCCGAGCCGGCGAGCAGCGCCGGCAGGGCGAGGAAGCCGCCCTCGACCATCATGTGCGCGACGCTCTGGCCCTGGAAGAGGCCGAACGCCGTCAGGCCGACGACGTGGAACCAGAGCAGCCAGACGATCGTGTGATGGCGACGGCGCCAGATGTGCTCGGGCAGCAGCTGACCCTGCGGCAGCCACGCGCGTGCGTACTCGAGCACACGTGCGGCACGCGTCGCGTGCGTCCCGAACTGCTCGCCCCGTGCCCGATCGAGCGTTGCCCCGTCGATCTCGGTCATGACAGTGTCAATCGGCAGCTGTTGGCAGAACTTGTCATTTACGCGCTCATCTCGGCGTGTTGGCTGACGGCCGATCGCAGAAGTGCCATCGCGTCCTGCTCGCGTGCCGGCGCCGGCGGCGTGACCACGCACGGCGCGCCGGTCTTGTAGACGAAGCGGCTGCGCGCCTCGTGGTAGCTGCGGTCGTCGCCGAAGAAGCACTCGTGCGAGCGCGCGAGCTCCTCGGTCCGGTAGACGCTGAGCGGCTTGACCTGCTCGTCGCGCGCGCGGCGGCGGCGCTTCTCCTCGAGCCAGCGCGCGTGGTCGTCGTGCCGGGCCAGCCGCTCGGCGAGCCCGCAGACCTGCGCGTAGAAGCTCTCGGCGGTGTCGCCGAACGCGGCGTCGATCATGCCGATCTCGACGGCGCGGCGCGTGCCGATCGCCCGGAACGGCGCCGACGTCAGCTCGGCGGTCAGCTCGGCGCCGATCCGGCGCGGCATCAGGTAGGTCCAGTACTCGGAGCCGTAGAGGCCGCCCATGTGCTGGTAGTAGGGGTTGAGGACGACGTCCTCGCGCGCCACCACGTGGTCGGCCGCCATCGCGAACGGCACGCCGCCCGCCGCGGCATCGCCGGCCAGCGCGGAGACGACGACGTGCGAGTCGGTCTCCACGATCTCGCGCACGATGTCGTCGATCGCGTGCAGGTTCCACCACGACTCCTCGCCGGGCTCCTGCGCCGCCTCGATCACGTTGAGGTGGATGCCGTTGGAGAAGAAGTCGCTACCGCCGGCAAGCACGATCACCTTCGTGGGCCGGCTGCGCGCGTAGCGGTAGGCCTCGAGCAGCCGCCGGCACTGCGAGGTGCTCATCG
Organism: Actinomycetota bacterium; assembly: GCA_046744275.1. Lineage (GTDB taxonomy): Bacteria > Actinomycetota > Thermoleophilia > Solirubrobacterales > Solirubrobacteraceae > DASSUW01. The sequence goes on along the minus strand of JBKOYW010000047.1, from coordinate 1,761 downwards.
CGCCGTTGTAGAAGTCGAACTGCAGGTAGCCGACGCCGGCCTGCTCGGTGTACTCGATCTCGCGCCAGGTGTGATCCTCCGGGATCGGGGCGTGGATCGGCACGTCGATCTCGGGGGCGTCGATCCGGACGCCGGCGAGGTCGAGCGCGCGGGTGGCGGGCAGCTTGAAGTGGTCGGGGCGCTTGAGGTGCGTGATCCAGACCGCGCCGTCGACCGTCGCGCGGCAGATGCCGCCGTGACGGGTGGCGATGACCTCACCGGGGAGGCCGCGCAGACCGCGCTCGCGGTGGACGCCGAAGAGGTGGAACTCGGCGCCGCCGATCGTGTCGAGCACCCCCGGGTAGCCCTCGGCGGCGCGGATGCGGCGGACGATCGTCTCGGTCGAGTCGGCCGTCCAGTCGATCGCGCGCTCGGGCTGGCGGATCAGCGGCCGCGGGCGGCCGGTGACCGAAGGGTCGCTGTAATCGAGCCGGCGCGGGGTGTCGCCGTTCTCGAGCGCGTCCATCGCGTCGAGCAGCGCGGCGATCGCGCCGTGGCGGACCTCGTGGCGGTAGATGCTGCTCTTGCCCGCCTCGCGCATGCGGAAGGCGCGGGTGCCCCAGATGTCGCCGCCGTCGACCTCGCCGGTGGCCTCGAGCACGGTCACGCCCCACTCGCCCATGCCGAGCTCGATCGCCCAGTCGAGCGAGGACGGGCCGCGGTCGCCGACCGGGCCCGGGTGCACGATCAGGCAGCGGTGCTTGGACCAGATCGACTCCGGGATGATCTTCTTCAGGATCGGGCAGACGATCAGCTCGGGCTGGTGGCGCGCGACAGCGGCCTCCATGGCCTCGCCGGTCTCGACGACCGCCACCTCGACCGTGTGGCCGAGCTCGGTGAGCGCGATCTGCGCGCGCTGGCTCAGGCTGTTGTGGGCCGAGACCAGGAACAGGATCCGGAGCGGCCGCGAGGACCGCTTGACCGGCGCCTCACCGCGCAGCGGATTCGGACTCCGGCGGAGTGCGTCGTAAAGGCTGGGAGCGTCGGTCACACTCCGGGAATCGGCGCGTCGCCGCTCGCGCCGCATCGACCGATCGTCCAGATGACTACGATCTCGCCTCGTGAACGACGTGGAGCTGCTCCGCGAGGCGATCGAGATGGGGGTGCGATCGGCCTCGGGCGAGGGCGGTCCGTTCGGTGCGCTCGTCGCACAGAACGACGGCCGGGTCGTCGGCCGCGGCACGAACCGGGTGGTCAGCGAGGGCGATCCCACCCTGCACGCGGAGGTCGTGGCGATCCGCGAGGCGTGCCGGACGCTCGGCACCCACGACCTCTCGGGGACGGTGCTGTACGCGAGCTGCGAGCCGTGCCCGATGTGCTTCGGCGCCGCCTGGTGGGCGCGGGTCGACCGGATCGTCCACGCGGCGTCGCGGGCGGACGCCGCCGGGGCGGGGTTCGACGACGCCGCGATCCACGCCGACGTCGCGCGGCCGCCCGATCAGCGCGAGCTGGTGACCGTCCAGTTGCTCGCCGAGGAGGGCTGGCGGCCGTTCGCGGCGTGGGCGGCGAATCCGGAGCGCGCGACGTACTGAGTCAGAGGTCGCGCCAGGCCTCGCGCTCGGCGGCGAGCGCCGAGCAGCACGACGTGCCGCCGCAGTGCGGGCACGTGGCGGCGGAGGCGGCCGAGACCCAGCCGGGGTCGCCGAGCTCGGGGTCGCAGTCGAGGTCGGGCGTGCCGAGGGCCCAGGTCTCGAAGACCTGACCGCAACGCGGGCACTCCGC
>JBKOYW010000076.1:0-12130 GCA_046744275.1 Actinomycetota bacterium | reverse complement strand
GCAGGACGAAGAACTGCGAGGCCGCGATGAACGGCGTGGCGATGACCACCAGCAGCGAGGTCGAGAAGTTCGCCCACACCAGCAGCGGCATCCGCCAGAACGACATCCCGGGCGCACGCATCGTGACGATCGTCACGAGGAAGTTCAGTGCGGTGGCGATCGATGACGCGCCAGCGAACTGGACGCCGACCGTGAAGAACATCTGACCGATCGGCACGTCGGTGGACAGCGGTGCGTAGGCCGTCCAGCCGGTCGCGAACGAGCCGCCGGGGGCGAAGAACGACGCGGCCATCATCAGCCCGCCGATCGGCAGCATCCAGTACGACAGCGCGTTCAGCCGGGGGAACGCCATGTCCGGCGCCCCGATCATCAGCGGCAGCACGTAGTTCGCCAGCCCGGCGAAGACCGGGATGATGAACAGGAAGATCATCAGCGACGCGTGGACGCTGAACAGCCCGTTGTATGCGTTCGAGTCCACGAACTGCATGCCCGGCGCCGCCAGCTCGGCGCGCACGATCATCGCCAGCAGGCCGCCGAGCAGCATGAAGAAGAACGAGGTGACGACGTACTGGATGCCGATCACCTTGTGGTCGGTGTTGACGCGGAAGTAGTCCTTCCACGAGTAGGCGCCGTGGCCGGAGTGGTCCTCGGGCCGCGTCGGCTTGCCGGACGCCCAGTAGAACCAGTAGTCGAACGCGCCGATCCCGACGAAGAAGAACAGCGGCGCGAACAGCAGCGAGGCGATCAGGATCGCGTTATGCGCCTTGCCGGTCAGCCCGCCGTCGAAGGTCTCGAAGCCGTACAGCGCGCGGAACAGCAGGACGACGGCCGCCGACAGCAGCACGCCGATGCAGAAGAACACGAACCCACGCGTGAGTCCCGGCGCTCGCACCCTCGCTCTCACTGGCCTGCGACCTCCTTCAGATACTTCACCAGCGCGTCCACCTGCTCATCGGACAGACTGTCACCGTAGCGCGGCATGAGGCCGGGCTGGAAGCCCTCCGTGATCTTCGCGTCCGGGTCCTCGATCGACTGCTTGATCTCCGCGTCGCTCAGCCCCAGGACCACCTCGTCAAGGTTCGGGCCGGTCGTGCCCGTGGCCCCCGCGTCGGCCAGCGTGTGGCAGGAGCTGCAGGCCGTCGGCTGGGCGGACTCGGTGAACAGCGTCTTCCCGTCGGTCTCGCCCGCGCCGCCACCACCGCCGCCGCCCTGGGCGGGGCCGCGCGCCAGCTCGGCCATCTTCGCGTCGAAGTCCTCGCGCGTCATCACGTGCGCGCTCTGGCGCATCGTCGAGTGCCCGAGGCCGCACAGCTCCGCGCACACGACCGGGAACTCGCCCATCCGGTCGGTCGTCGTGACGCGCAGGTGCGTGTCGATGCCCGGCACCGCGTCGATCTTCATGCGGAAGGCGGGGACCCAGAAGTCGTGGATCACGTCCTTGGACTGGACCGTGAAGTTGACCGGCGTGTTGGCCGGCAGGTAGAGCTGCGGGGAGACGATCTCCTTGCCGCCTTCGCCGCGGTAGTAGAAGTTCCACGTGAACTGCTCCCCGACCACGCGGACGTTCATCGAGTTGGCCTGCGCCTTCTCGATGTCGGTCAGGACGACGTACGCGTACGTGCATAGCCCCACGAGCAGGATCGCCGGGATCGCCGTCCAGATGATCTCCAGCCGGGTGTTGCCGTGGATCGGCGGGCCGTCCTTGAGCTCCTCGCCCGGCTTCATCCGGAACTTGATCGCGCAATAGAGGACGATCGTCTCGACGAGCACGAAGACCGGGACCGACGCGATGAGCAGGACGTCCCACAGCGTGTCGATCGACCCTGCCTGCTCGGACGCCGGGACCGGGAACCAGTCGATGAGCAGGGCAAGCGCGATGCCCAGCGCCGACGCGACCGCGCCGATGATGAGCATCTGGCGCACCTGCGCCCGGCTCTCGCGCGAGGCTCCCGGGGGCTGGTCGCTCATCGACTCTCCTCACGACCCATGGACGCGGCATCCTATGCAACCACGGCGATGGAGGAGTTCGTATGCGGCTTACTCGCACTCGCAAGCTCGTGCGAGCGCCTTGATTACTACGCTGCTGCCCGAGTCTCCGACGCACCACCGATCGGCCCGCCGGCGGCGCGGAAGTCCGACGGCGCGACCCCGCGGTGGCGTCGGAACGCCTTCGCGAACTGCGCCGGCTGCCGGTAGCCGACGCGATGCGCGACCTCGCGGACGGTGAACATCCGCGTGGAGAGCAGGTCGGCCGCGCGGTCCATCCGCACCCGCGTCAGGTGGTCGCGGAACGTCGTGTTGCCGATCTCCGCGTAGGCGCGCTGAAGCTGGCGGCGGGAGGAGGCGACCCGGCGCGCGATGTCGTCGAGCGAGAGGTCGGACGCGTAGTCGCGCGCCACGATCTCGTTGGCCTCCTCGAGGAGGCTCGCGCGGAGTCGGATGGTGGACGGTCGCTGCATGGGGCCTGAGTTCCTACGCGCCGTAGTGCCCGATCGGATCAGAGTTCGAGTCCTCGGCGCAAGGCCTTGGTTAGGATTGAGACGGACGTTGCAAGCAGGCAACGTTTTCCGGGGGTTTCGCCTCTGGCATACTCCGCCGCCATGGATCGCCGCCTCGCGCGCCGCAACCTCCGCACCGCGCTGATCACCGCCGTGATCGGGCTCCTGATGTTCGCGCTGACCTTCGTCGCCGCCCTCCTCTACGTCGCATGAGCGCGCCCGACGACTACCGCGCGGCTCCGCCGGTCGGCGAGGAGGTCCACATGCCGGCCCCGAGCGTGCTGCCGCTGATCAACGCGGCGGCGCTCGCGCTCGCGATCGTCTCGCTCACGATCTCGTGGTGGCTCGTGGGGGCCGGCCTCATCGTGTTCCTCGGAACTGCGGTGCGTTGGATCCGCGACGTCCGGCGGGATATCTCCGAGCTCCCGCTCGACCACTCGCACCATTAGCCGCGCCCGCGTACGCTTCCGATAGATGAAGGAGGCTGGGACCCACGTCGCCCCAGAGCTGGCGGCCCGGTACGCGGATGCCTTCGCGGCGTACCTGAGCGATCGCGGCGAGCGGGAGCTGGGTGCGGCGTACGACCTCGGTCGCGAGGCGGTGGCGGCCCAGCTGAGCGTCCTCGACCTCGCCGAGGCCCATCACGCGGCGGTCCGGCTCGCGCTGGCCGACGGCCAGCGGTCGTCCGACCACACGCTCCAGGCGGCCGCCGAGTTCCTGCGCGAGGGCCTCTCGATCTTCGAGAGCGTGCACCGCGGCTACAGCGAGGTCCGCGAGGTCGCGCGGATCGAGCACGAGCACGTCGAGCAGCTCCGCGCGCTCGCCGACGCGTCGGTGGCGCTGAACTCGTCGCTGACCGTCGAGGAGATCCTCCAGCTCACGGCCGACGCCGCGCGCTCGCTGATCGGCGGGACCCGCGCCACGGTCACGGTTTTCCCGCCCGACCCGCGGCTGCGGCCGCTGACCGCCACCTCGCCGCCGCTGCTCTCCGAGATCGAGCGGGAGCCGGCGCGGCTGACCTCGCGGCTCACGGGCCGCGGGCGCGAGCTCGGGGTCCTCGAGGTGATGGACACGCGCGCGCGCGAGTTCACGGCGCGCGACGAGACGGTGCTCACCCAGCTCGCGCACCTGGCGTCGGTGGCGATCTCCAACGCGCAGCTGTACGAGCGCGAGCGGACGATCGCGCAGACGCTCCAGCGCTCGCTGCGGCCGGGCGGCCTCCCCGCCGTGCCCGGACTGTCCGCCGCCGTGCGCTTCCGGCCCGCGGGCGAGAACATCGAGCTCGGCGGCGACTTCTACGACCTCTTCGAGGCCGGCGGCGGCGCGTGGGCGGCGCTGATCGGGGACGTCCAGGGCAAGGGCCCCGACGCCGCGGCGGTCACCGCGCTCGCCCGCCACACGCTGCGCGCCGGCGCCGTCTACGAGCAGCACCCGAGCGGCGTGCTCGCGCTGCTGCACAAGGCCCTGCGCGAGCAGCGCAGCGACGGGCGCTTCTGCACGGTCGCGCACGCCCACATCCGGATCGGCCGCAACCGGCTGCAGGTCGAGCTCGCGTGCGGCGGGCATCCGCTGCCGCTCGTGGTGCACCCGGACGGCCGCGTGGAGCCGGTCGGCAAGCTCGGCACGCTGCTGGGCACCGACATCGAGCCGCAGCTCTACGATGTCCAACTCGAGCTCGAGGCCGGCGACGTCCTGCTGCTCTACACCGACGGCGTCACCGAGGTCCGCCGGCGCCGCCGCGAGGTGTTCGGCCTCGCCCAGCTCACCGAGCTGCTGAGCGCGTGCGCGGCTCTGCCGCCCGGCGCGGTCGCCGACCGCGTCGACGCCGCGGTGCTCTCTGCGTCGGAGGGCCGGCTGCGCGACGACATGGCGATCCTCGCCCTTGGGGCCACTCCCGGCGGCGACGCGCCTATGCTTCCGGCCCGAGCCAGAGCAAGAGAGGACATCGATGGCTGACCCGACCGACGTCACGGACGGACACAGGGAGTCCAACACCGACCTGCTGACCGAGCTGGTCGCCCACCTGCGCAGCAACCGCACGCAGCTGCGGCAGGAGTGGGCCCGCAGGATCGGCGAGGCGCGGCTGCTGACGGCCCTGACCCAGGAGGAGATCTTCTCCGAGGCCACGTCGGTCTACGACAACTACGTCGAGGTGCTCGAGACGGGCTCGGTCGAGGCGCTGCAGGACTACGCGCGCAACCTGTCCGAGCGGATCATCCCGCGCGGGGTCGAGACCGAGGAGGTCCTCGGCATCGTGCTGCTGCTGCGCGACGTGCTGGCCCGCTCGCTGTTCGAGAAGTACCCGGACGAGTTCAACCGCGTGCTCGACGTCTACGAGCCGGCCGCCAACCGGATCGCGAACACGGTGGCGATCAACTTCGTGCAGGAGCGCGAGCGTGTCATCCGCCAGCAGCAGGAGGCGATCCGCGAGCTCTCGACCCCGGTGCTCCAGGTCCGCGAGCGGCTGCTCATCCTCCCGATCATCGGCGTGCTCGACGGCCAGCGCGCCCGCCAGCTCACCGAGCAGCTCCTGCGCGGCATCCGCGCGAATCGCGCGCGCGTGGCCGTGATCGACATCACCGGCGTCCCGACGATCGACTCCACGGTCGCCAACCACCTCGTGCAGACCGTCGACGCGTCGCGACTTATGGGCGCCAGCGTGATCATCACCGGCCTGTCGCCGGAGATCGCCCAGACGCTCGTGACGCTCGGCGTCGAGCTCGGCAAGGTCAATGCCGTGGGCGACCTCCAGGGCGGCATCGAGGAAGCCGAGCGCCTGCTCGGCTACCAGGTCTCGATGGAGACGCCGGGGATCGACGCAGCCGTCGTTCAGTAGTGGCCGTCCCGATCCTCAAGCAGGGGCCGTTCCTGATCGCGACGATCCAGGCGGCCCTGACCGACACGGACGTGCTCCAGCTCCAGGACGACGTGATGGCGCAGGTCACGCGCCACCGCTCGCGCGGGATCATCGTCGACGTCACGGCGCTGGACGTGATGGACTCGTTCGTGTCCCGGTCGCTGCAGGGGATCGCGCGGATGACGCGGCTACGCGGCGCCACGACCGTGATCGTCGGCATCCAGCCCGAGGTCGCGTTCGCCATGGTGCAGCTCGGCATGGCCTTCGAGGACGTGTTGACGGCGCTCGACCTCGAGGAGGGGCTCGCGCTGCTGACGCGACCTTGGAAGGAGGCCGTCGACAGTGGCGGATGAGCACGAGTCGGTGATTCCGATCGAATCGGACGCCGACGTCGTGACCGCACGCCAGCAGGCGCGGGCGATGGCCTCGCAGCTGGAGCTGTCCAGCACCGACCAGACGCTGCTCGCGACCGCGATCTCGGAGGTCGCGCGCAACATCACCACCTACGCCCAGCGCGGGGAGGTACTCCTGAGGGTGATCAAAGACAGCGACGGCCGCCGCGGCATCCGGGTGATCGCGCGCGACGAGGGGCCGGGCATCGAGAACGTCGAGCTCGCGCTCCAGGACGGCTACACGAGCGGCGGCGGGCTCGGGCTCGGGTTGCCCGGAGCGCGCCGGCTGGTACATCACTTCGAGATCGACACCGCCCCGGGCCGGGGTACGAAGGTGACGCTTGTCATGTGGGAACGGGAGAACGCGCGCGCGGCATGAAGGGGCGATGGCCGCTTGTGCTCGAGCGCGGCGTGGCGGGCCAGGCGCATCAGGGACACAGTCGCTCCGGCGACGTTGCGGTGTTCGCCGCCTCGAAGCGAGGCGGGCTCGTCGCGGTGATCGACGGGCTCGGGCACGGCGACGCCGCCGCCGATGCCGCCGAGGCCGCAGCCGAGATCCTCCGTGCACACGTCGACGACCCGCCGCAGGAGCTGCTCGAGCGCTGCCACGAGGAGCTGCGGCGCACCCGCGGCGCCGTGATGACGCTGGCGTGGTTCGACCTCGAGCAGCGCACGATGGCCTGGACCGGGGTCGGCAACGTCGAGGCGCGCTTCGTCCGCGCCGGCGATCGCGGCGACGCCCGCCACGCCTCGCCGGTCGTGCTCGGCGGGGTCGTCGGCTACAACCTGCCGCAGGTGCGGATGGGGACGATCCCGCTCGAGCCGGGCGACGCGGTGGTGCTCGCCACCGACGGCGTCGCCGCCGACTACTCGTCCTCGCTCGAGTCCGGCGTCCCCGCGCAGGAGCTTGCCGAGCGCGTGCTCGAGCGCCACGGAAAGGGCAACGACGACGCGCTCGCGGTCGTCGTCCGCTACCTCGGACCGCCCGCCGCGCAGTAGTACTGCCCGCACCGGTTGGCTGCGGCTGCCACCGCGGGGGCGGTCTGTTCCCGCACCGTCGCGCTGAAGTGGCCGCACTCCAAGAGGCCTGGAACCCCGTTGGGCGCGGGCCCGGCGCGCTGGGACATTCCTTGCCATGAACTCCCGAAACCTCGCCGCACGCGCCGGCAGATGGAGCGCGCAGCACCGAAAGATCGCCATCCTTGGCTGGATCCTGTTCGTGGTTCTCGCCACGTTCGCCGGCAAGAGTGTCGGCCAGAAGGAGCTCGCCTCCGCCGAAATGGGCAACGGCGACTCCAAGCGGGCGGAGATGATCGTCGACGCCGCAGACTTCCCGCACACCGCGGGCGAGCAGGTCCTCATCCAGGGCAAGGGCTCGATCAAGTCGGGTGATCCGCAGGTAACCGCTGCGGTTGAAGACACCGTCCACCGCCTCGAGCGGATCGACGGCGTCACCGACATCGAGAGCCCGCTGAACCGCGCGGACCGCGCCAACACCGTGTCAAAGGACGGCCGCTCGGTCGTCGTGAACTTCAGCCTGCCGGGCATCGACGAGGACGAGGCCACCGAGGAGCTCGGCAAGCAGGCCGAGGCTCCGCTCGCCGCCGTCGCCGCTGTTCAGAAGGCTCATCCCGAGGTGCTCGTCGAGGAGTTCGGCGCCGCCTCCGAGGAGAACGCGCTCGGCGCCAAGGAGGCCGCCGACGAGGCTCGCTCGATGCAGCTCTCGTTGGTCGGCACGCTGCTCATCCTGCTGCTCGCCTTCGCCGCGATCGTGGCCGCCGGCGTGCCGCTGCTGCTCGGCCTGACCTCCGTGGTCGCCACCGTTGGCCTGCTCGGACCGGTCAGCCAGCTCTCCGGCCTTCATCCCGCGGTCGCCCAGGTCGTGATGCTCGTCGGCCTCGCCGTCGGCGTCGACTACGCGATGTTCTACATGCGCCGGATGATGGAGGAGAAGGACAAGGGCCGCTCCCCTGCAGACGCGCTCGACATCGCCGCCGCCACCTCCGGCCGCGCGGTGCTGATCTCCGGCTTCACCGTCATGGCCGCGATGGCCGGCATGTTCTTCTCGGGCAACCCGATCTTCGTCTCCTTCGGCATCGGCACGATCATCGTCGTCGGCGTGGCCATGCTCGGGTCGCTCACCGTGCTGCCCGCGATGCTGGCCTATCTCGGCCAGAAGGGCTGGCTCGAGAAGGGCCGGGTGCCGTACATCGCCAAGCGCCGTCACCGCAACGGCGGCGAGTCCCGCATGTGGGGAGCGATCCTCGACCGCGTGCTCAAGCGCCCGCTGCTCTCGGCGATCCTCGCCGGCGGCCTGTTGGTCGCCCTCTCGATCCCCGCGCTCGGCATGCAGCTCAAGGAGCCCGGCACCGAGGGCATGTCGCGCAGCGAGCCGATCATGCAGACGCTCGACCGCATCGACGCCGCGTTCCCGGGCGGCAGCGTCCCGGCCACCACGGTCATCAAGGCCAAGGACGTCACGACGCCCGAGGTCAAGGCCGCCATCGCGGACCTTCAGGAGCAGGCGATCGCGACCGGGCGGCTGCACGAGCCCACGTTCGTCGACATCAGCCCCGACAAGACCGTCGCCACCGTCGGCATCGCGGTCGAAGGCAAGGGCACCGACGCCGCGTCGGAGCGCTCGCTCGAGGTGCTGCGCGAGGACGTGGTCCCCGCCACCGTGGGCAAGCTCTCGGGCGCTGAGGTCGCGGTCGGCGGCATGACCGCCGGCTCGAAGGACTTCCTCGACACGATGAAGTCGCACCTGCCGATCGTGTTCCTGTTCGTGCTCAGCCTGGCCTTCATCCTGCTGCTGGTCACGTTCCGCTCGATCGTGGTGCCGATCAAGGCGATCATCCTCAACCTGCTGTCGGTCGGCGCGGCCTACGGCATCCTGACGCTGGTCTTCCAGGACGGTCACGGCGAGAAGCTGCTCGGCTTCGAGTCGGTCGGAGGCATCGCCCCCTGGCTCCCGCTGTTCCTCTTCGTGATCCTGTTCGGCCTGTCGATGGACTACCACGTGTTCGTCCTCAGCCGGATCCGCGAGGCGGTCGACCGCGGGATGTCCACCGACAACGCCGTCGCGCACGGCATCAAGAGCACCGCCGGCATCATCACCAGCGCCGCCGCCGTCATGGTCATCACGTTCGCGATGTTCGCGACGGGCAGCGACCAGGCGATGAAGCAGATGGGCGTCGGCCTGGCAGCCGCGATCCTGATCGACGCCACCATCGTCCGGGCCGTGCTCCTGCCGGCCGCGATGAAGCTGCTCGGCAAGCGCAACTGGTACCTGCCGAAGCGCCTCGGCTGGCTGCCGAAGTTCGAGCACGAGCCGCAGGTCGCACCGGCAGCGGCGTAACCGTCGCTCAACCGCTGTTCCTCAGGCCGCGGGGCTCACGCCCCGCGGCCTTTGACGTTCTTCAGCCGAGCACGCGGGCGTCGACCACCATCGCCCCGAACAGCAGCGCCAGATACGCCAGCGAGTACAGGTACGTGCGCAGGGCGCTCCGGCGGTCTGCGCGCCGTTGCAACCGAATCGACAACGCGAGGAAGGCGCCGCCCAACAGGGCGGCGCCTGTCGCGTAGATGGCCCCGAAGAAGCCGAACACGACGGGCAGCAGCGTGAGCACGACGAGGAGGGTCGTGTAGAGCACGATCTGACGGCGCGTCTCGGTCTCGCCGTGGACGACCGGCATCATCGGCACGCCGACCCGCGCGTACTCGTCCTTCATCAGCAGCGACAGCGCCCAGAAGTGCGGCGGAGTCCAGTAGAAGACGATCGCGAACAGGTACAGCGCCGCCGGATCCAACCCACCGGTGACGGCCGCCCAGCCGACCAGCGGCGGGACTGCTCCCGCGGCGCCCCCGATCACGATGTTCTGCGGCGTGGTGCGCTTGAGCCAGATCGTGTAGACGAAGACGTAGCCGAGGAAGCCGGCCAGCGCCAGGAACGCCGACAGCAGGTTCACGGTCGTGGCCAGCAGCAGGAACGACAGCGCGCCGAGCACGAGGCCGTAGGTCAGCGCCGCGCGCGGGGACACGCGCCCCGACGGCACCGGGCGCGTCGCGGTGCGGGCCATCTGCGCGTCGATGTCGCGGTCCCAGTAGTGGTTGACCGCGGCCGCACCGCCGGCCGACAGCGAGCCGCCGAGCACGGTCAGCGCCACGAGCGACATCGAGGGGTCGCCGGCGACGTACATCGTGGTGACCGTCGTGAGGAGCAGCAGCAGCTGCACGCGCGGCTTGGTGAGCGTGACGTAGTCGGCCAGGACCTGGCGGACGCCGCCCAGGGCGAGGGCATCGGGAGCGGTGGTGGCGCGCGAGGCCTCCACTACGCCCGCACCATCGGCTTCCCTGCCTCGAACCGCTGCGGCACGCCGGTCTGGCGCTCGATCTGCCGGCGGATGTCCTTCATCGGCTCCACCGACCGCACGCGCGGCACGAGATCGAAGTTGTTCTCAGGCGGCGGCGACGGCGTGAACCACTCGAGCGTGTTGCCCTTCCACGGGTCCGGCCCCGCGATCGCGCCCTTCTTGAGCGACCGCACGAGGTTGATGATCGTGAGCAGCACGCTGAGGGCGAGCACGAAAGCGCCGATCGTCGACACGAGGTTCATGAAGCTCCAGCCGGCGTTCTCCGAGTACTCGTAGATCCGTCGCGGCATGCCGTCGAGGCCGGCCGAGTGCTGGATCAGGAACGTCAGGTGGAAGCCGATCAGGAACAGCCAGAACGAGACCTTGCCGAGGCCCTCCGACATCATCCGCCCGGTCATCTTCGGGAACCAGTAGTAGAGCGCGGCGACCATCGCGAACGCCGACGCCCCGAACGCCGTGTAGTGGAAGTGGGCGACGACGAAGTACGTGTCGGTCAGCTGCCAGTCGACGGGGAAGACCGCGAGGAAGATGCCGGTGATCCCGCCCATCAGGAACGTCCCGATGCCGCCTACGCAGTAGAGGAGCGGCACCCGGAACTCGACGGTCCCGCGCCACAGCGTGGCGACCCAGTTGAAGATCTTCACGCCCGTCGGCACCGCGATCAGGAAGCTCGAGAGCATGAAGAAGGCGAGCACCACCGTGCTCATCGGCGTCGCGAACATGTGGTGCGCCCACACGAGCATGCCGAGGAACGCGATGCCGGCGGTCGCGGCCGCGATCGCCTTGTAGCCGAAGATCGGCTTGCGCGCGAAGACCGGCAGGACCTCCGAGAACACACCGAACGCGGGCAGCACGAGGATGTAGACCTCGGGGTGGCCGAAGAACCAGAACAGGTGCTGCCACAGCAGCGCCGAGCCGCCCTCGGTCGGATTGAAGAAGTCGGTCCCGAAGTTGCGGTCCAGCAACAGCATCGTGACCGTGGCGGCCAGCGACGTCAGCGCCAGGATGATCAGGTACGCGTAGATCAGGATCGTCCACACGAACAGCGGCATCCGGCCCCAGCCCATGCCGGGGGCGCGCATGTTGTGGATCGTGGCGATGAAGTTGATCGCGCCGATGATCGACGACAGGCCCGTGAGGTGGACCATGTAGATCCACGCATCCTGGCCGTTGGACGGCGAGTACTCCTTCAGCGAGAGCGGCACGTAGGAGAACCAGCCGGCCTCCGGCGGCGTGAAGAACAACGAGGCGTAGAGCGCGAGCCCGCCGAACAGGAACATCCAGTACGACCACGCGTTCAGCCGTGGGAACGCGACGTCGCGGGCGCCGATCATCAGCGGCATGAAGTAGTTCGCGAAGCCCGCCCAGACCGGGACGATGACCAGGAAGATCATCGTCGTCCCGTGCATCGTGAAGATCTGGTTGTACTTCTCGGGCGTCAGGAACGTGTTCTCCGGCGCGCCGAGCTGGATGCGCAGGAGCAGCGCCTCGACGCCGCCGATCACGAAGAAGACGAGGACGGTGCAGAGGTAGAGGATCCCGATCTTCTTGTGATCGGTGGTCGTCAGCCACCGCGCCCAGCCGCGCTGGGGCCGCGTGACCTCGTGGGCCATGATCTGCGGGCGCGCCTGGATGGCAGCCACTAGCGACCCTCCCCTGCGGCCTGGAGCTCCTCGCGCTGCTGCGCGGCATCCTCCTCGGCGGTCTTCAGCTCCTCCGCCTTGCGCTCGCGCCACGCCTGCCACGCATCGAATGGCAGGCCGATCACGCGGGCGAGCATGTTGGCGTGGTTGCGCCCGCACAGCTCGGCGCACTGGCCCTCGTAGATCACTCGGTCCTCGCCCTCCGGGATCGCGTCGAGCGGGATCCTGAACCACGTCTTGTTGGTGTAGCCCGGGATCGCGTCCATCTTGCCGCCGAGCTGGGGGATCCACCACGAGTGGGCGACGTCCTTGGACTCGACCTCGAGGATCACGGTCATCCCGACCGGGACGTACATGTCGTTGTAGG
>JBKOYW010000011.1:0-6242 GCA_046744275.1 Actinomycetota bacterium | reverse complement strand
GGCGTACGCGCGGTTGGAGCACGTGCTCGCCGAGCGGGAGCTGGGCCGCCGGACCCCCGAGGCGCCACGCGAATACCTGCGGCGTCTCATGCGCGAGCAAGGCATGCCGGAGGAGTCGCTGACGACACTGACGGTGCTGTTCGAGGAGGCGCGCTTCAGCCGGCATCCGATCCCCGAGTCGGCGCCGGGCCGCGCCGCGAAGTACCTCGAGACGGCGCGGATCGCCCTGACGGACGAGGCGAGAACCGCCGCCGCGCGGCAAGGCGAGACCGTCTAACGTCCGACGGCCCGCCGTCGGCGGACGGAGGGCCCGCGCGAGCGGGTCCTCGGTCTCATGTCATCGCGCGCGCGTCCTCGCCTACCTCAGCTCTCCTGTGCACGGATGTATGTGAGGACGGCTAACACCCGGCGATGTCCCTCGGCGCCGACGGGGAGATCGAGCTTGCTGAACACGCTCGCGACGTCGCGCTGCAGGGCGTGCTCGCTTATGCCGAGACCGGTCGCGATCGCGAGGTTGGATCTTCCCTCTGCCATGCCGGCGAGCACGTCGAGCTCGCGCTCGCTCAGTTCGTCTAGTGGACCGCCCCGCCGGCGACGTTCGAGCATCTGCGCGACGACCTCGGGGTCGAGCGCCGATCCGCCGCGCGCCACCTGCCTGACAGCTTCCGCGAATCCGCGCGGCTCCATGACGCGGTCCTTGAGCAGGTAGCCGACACCTTCGGCGCTCTCTCCGAGCAGCTGGAGCGCGTAGCTCTCCTTGACGTACTGGGAGAGGACGACGACTCCCGTCTGGGGAAGTTCTGAGCGGATGACCGCGGCGGCGCGCACGCCCTCGTCGGTCTGGGTCGGTGGCATCCGGATGTCGGTGACGACGACGTCGGGCCGGTGCTCGCGCACCTGGTCGAGGAGCTCCTCCGCGTCGCGGGCCTCGCCGACCACGACGAAGCCGGTGTCCTCGAGCACACGCACAACACCGGCCCGCAGGAGGAACGAGTCCTCGGCCACGACGACGCGGAGGGAGCGGTCGGCCGCGGCGCTCACGTGCAGGGCAGGTGTGCTCGCAGCCGCGTGCCCCGGCCTGGAGGGCTCGACACCTCGAGCGTGCCGCTGAGCGCTGCCACGCGATCCGACAGGCCTCGAAGTCCGGAGCCGTCGCTGGCGCTGGCACCTCCCACGCCGTCGTCGCTCACCTCCACCAGCAATTGTCCGTCGACGCGCTCGACCCGCACCGTCGCGTGCTCGGCGTGCGCGTACTTCGACACGTTGGTGAGTGCCTCGGAGACCACGAAGTAGGCCGCGGTCTCGACCGCGGCGGGGAGGCGACCGGCGGCGCGACCGACGATGTCGACCGGGACGGGAGCGCGCGCGGCGAGCGCGCGCACCGCCGGCTCGAGCCCGCGCTCGGAGAGCACGGCCGGATGAATGCCGCGGGCCAGATCGCGCAGCTCCTTGAGGCTCTGTCCGAGCTCGTCGATCGAGCCGTCAATGAGCGCTGCGGTGTCGGTGCCATCGGTCACGCTCATGCGGGCGAGGCGCAGGCTCAGCGCCAGGGCGACCAGCCGTGACTGCGCGCCGTCGTGGAGGTCGCGCTCGATGCGCCGGCGCTCACCGTCGGCGGCCTCGACGAGCCGAGCTCGCGAGGCGCGCAGCTCGACCAGGCGCGCACGCAGCTCGGCATCGAGGCGCTGGTTCTCCAGCATCAGGGCGGTGGCCGCGCCGGCGGCACGGACCGTCTCGGTGTCCTGCGCGCGGTCGTGCACGATGGCGGCGACGTGCTCCCCGTTATGGTCGATCTCGGTCACGGTGCGGCGGGCGTCGTCCGCGCCGGGCAGCTCGGCGGGCGACCCGCCCGCGTCGACGTAGCGGTGGAGCTCGGGCATCCAGAACACGAGCTCCAGCGCCGGGTCGCCGAGCGCACGCGCGAGGGCGTCGCGCAGGTTCGCGCGCTCGGGCGCGTCGGCGAGCTCTGCCATAAGCGTGCGCACGCCGCGCGAGCCGGAGAGGTCCGCACGGGCCAGGCCGGCGAGGAACGCGAACGGCGTGGCGGCGAAGGCCGCGAACGCCATCCACAGCAGAGCGTCGACTTGACTGGTGGCGTACGCGGCGACCAGCGCGAGCGTCACACCACCACTGACGAACAGCGGCACGAGGCTGCGGCGCTCGGGCGCGGCCGCCGCGCGCCACTGGCGGACCAGCATTCCGACTGCCACGAGGCACAGCCCGAGCGTCACTACCGAGCCCAGAGCGAGAGCGGCGTCGCGGAGGCCCTCGTCTCGGGCGATGAGCAGCACGTTGCGCGGGCATCCGCCGCGGCAGTCGGTGATGACGTCGTCTGCGTCGCTGACCAGCAGCGCCGGCACCGGCGCGAGCGGGATCAGCACGTAGCTCGCCGCCACGACGCGGCGACGCGCCCGAGTCGGCAGCCTGCCGGTCGGGAAGCTCAGCAGCACGTGGCCGAACAGGGGGCCCCACAGAGCTCCGACGACGATGCCGACGGTGAACACGAGCGGCGAGTCCGCCGCATAGACCGGCCCGAGGAACCACGCGAAGCCCACCAGGACCATCAGGAACCCGAAGCGCGACTCGGGCCGGCGACGCCACGCATACAGTCCCGTGCCCACGAAGCTCCAACCGACCACCGGCCCGAAGACCGCCCAGACGCCGGGATCGGGGAGGTGCTCGCTGCCGAGAACGAGCAGCACGTCGCCGACTCCGCAGAGCAGGGCCGCCGCCGCGATGGCGAGCGTCCGGCGCGCTGTCATGAGCTCATCCTGACGCCTCGAGCTCCGGCTGCCTAGGTACGGCTGCCCGAACCCCGCCTGCGACCCCCTGGCGCCCGGACGCCTGCCGTCTCCCATATCCGGCCTTGCCCATCGGCGCGAGCCTTGCCGAGATGACCGCCACGTTCCTCGACCGGGCCCTCGGGCTCAAGGAGTCGTCATGACCATCCTCCGCCATGCACTGCTCATCGCCGTTCCCCTCGCCTTCTCCGTGCTCCTGTGGTTCCACCCGATGATCAGCGACTACGAGGGACTGCGTGATGTCACCACACGCTTCCAGGTCGTCCACGTCGGCATGGTGCTCGCCATTCCGCTGCTGGCGATCGGGATCTACGGCCTGCTCGACGGGCTGCGCGGCCGGGCGGCCGCCGTCGGCCGCTTCGCCCTCATTCCCTTCGTCGTCTTCTACGTGCCCTACGTCGCGTTCGAGGGAATCGCGCTCGGCGTGCTCGGCGAGCAGCTCAACGGCCTCACGGCCGGCCAGCGTGACGCGATCGCCCCCGGCATGGTCCAGGACTTCGCCAGCAACCCGATCCTGGGCGAGCCCGGCCTCTTCTGGGCCCTCGGCTCCACCGCGCTGATCGTCGTCATGGTCTCGACCCTGCTCGCCTTCCGCCGTGCCGGCGCGCCACTGGGACTCCAGGGCCTGCTCGGCATGGCGGTGCTGATCGGCGCGCACGCGCCGCCGCTCGCATCGATCGGATGGGCCTGCTTCGCCGCGGCCGGCTGGATGGTGCTGCGGGCGCGTCACACCTCGGCCGTGGAGCCCGCGGCGCAGGCTGCTCCATCCATCACGTAGCAGCTTTAGGAGACCCCGTGACCACTGCCACCGTCGCTCGCCTTGCGAGCCCTGGAAACCGTCTTGCCGAGCTTGCGCGCGCGCTCGGGCGCGAGTCCGGATTGTTCGTGCTCGGCGTCGCCATGATCGCGCTGCACGTGCTCGACGACAGCTTCCTCCAGCCGTCGCCGGGCACGTCGGCGGGCGACCATCTCGTCAGCGGGCTCGTCCCGCTCGCCGTCCTCGCGCCCGCGGCCTGGGCCCATCCCCGCATGCGCGGCGGCCGCCGCGGAGCGATGGCGCTGGTGTTCGGCGCCCTCGGGATCGTCGCCGGGGCCGAGGCCGTCCACTACACGGCCAAGGTAGGCCCGTCCGGCGATGACTACACCGGCCTGGTCGCCATGGCCGCGGGGCTGTTGCTGCTGGGTCTCGGCGCCGTCACGCTGTGGACGACGCGGCGCGTGCGCGGCAACCGCCCGTGGAGGTACCTGCGCCGCTCGCTGCTCGGCATCGCAGGCGTTGCCGTTGCCTTGTTCGTCGTCGCACCCCTGAGCGCGGGATACCTCTACACGCACCTGGGGCGCCCGGTCGTGCCCGAGGCGAACCTCGGGGCCGACTACGAGCAGGTCTCGTTCACCACGAGCGACGGGCTCGAGCTCGCCGGCTGGTACGTCCCGTCCAGGAACGGTGCCGCCGTGATCGCCTTCCCCGGTCGCAACGGCCCCCAGGCGCAGACGCGCATGCTCGCCCGCCACGGCTACGGCGTGCTCCTCTTCGACCGCCGCGGTCAAGGCGAGAGCGAGGGTGACCCGCACGCGTTCGGTTGGGAGGGCGAGAAGGACATCAAGGCCGCCATCGCGTTCCTCGAGCGTCGGCCGGACGTCGACCCGGAGCGCATCGGCGGCCTCGGGCTGTCCGTCGGTGGCGAATTGATGCTGCATGCCGCGGCCGAGACCGACGCGCTCAAGGCCGTCGTCTCGGAGGGCGCCGGTTCACGGTCGGTCGGTGAGTTCCGCAAGATGCCCGATGCCACCGTGGACCAGCACGGCTACGAGACCATGATCACTGCCGGCATCACCCTCTTCTCCAACAGCCCGCCGCCGCCGCTCATGCAGGAAATCATCGGCCGGATAGCGCCACGGCCCGTCTTCATCATCTGGGCGCCCCAGGGCGTCGACACCGAAGCACTCAACCCCGAGTACTTCAAGGCCGCCGGCGAACCCAAGACGCTGTGGGCGATCCCCGAGTCAAAGCACGTCGGCGGACTCGCAGCGCGACCGGCCGAGTACGAGCGACGCGTGGTCGGGTTCTTCGACGACGCGCTGCTGCCCTCAGCGGCCGGCTGAACGAAGCGGCCCGATGCGCGAAGCTCCACGGACATGAAGCGCATCGGGCTGCTGGGCGGCATGAGCTGGGAATCCTCGGCCGAGTACTACCGGCTGATCAACGAGGCCACCCGCGACCGTCTCGGCGGGCTGCACTCCGCCGACTGCCTGCTGCGGTCCGTCGACTTCGTCGAGGTGGAACAACTCCAACGGACCGGCGACTGGAACCAGGCCGGCGCACTGCTCGCCGCTGAGGCCACGGCGCTGGAGGCGGCCGGAGCCGAGCTGCTGGTGCTGTGTACCAACACGATGCACAAGGTCGCCGACGCGATCATCGACGCGATCGGGATCCCGTTCGTCCACATCGCCGACACCACCGCCCAAGCCGTCCGCGGACAACGGCTCAGGACCGTCGGATTGCTCGCCACCGCATACACGATGGAGCAGGACTTCTACGTCGGCCGGCTCCGAGACGTCCACGGACTGGACGTGCTCGTACCCGACGAGCCGGATCGCCGACTCGTGCACGACGTGATCTACCAGGAGCTCTGTGTCGGCATCATCGCCGACGAGTCACGCACGCACTACCAGCGGATCATCGCCGACCTCGCCGCCAGAGGGGCCGAGGGCATACTCCTCGGCTGCACCGAGATCGACCTGCTCATCGGGCCTCAAGACGCCCCGATCCCCGTCTTCGACACCACGCGGTTGCACGTGCAGCGCGCGGTCGACCTCGCGCTCGGATCCGAACTGGCCTGACGCTGCAGCGTCGATGCGGTCAGGCGCAGAGGTCCAGCGGAACGCTGCTCCGGCAGAGGTTGTCCCGGAACACGTTTCCGGTGCCGCCCTGATCCCAGAAGATGTCGGGATCGTTGCGGAGGATGGCGTTGCCCTTCACCACGGTGTCGGTCGACGGGAAACCGGGCTCCCCAGTCACGACGACGCCGCCGCTGGCAGAGCGTCTGGCTCGCCTTCCACCGTGGCGCCACGCTGCCGCCGATCTCGGTGGTCCAGTTCGGCGACGTGTACGCGATCTGCGACGGCCATCAGCGCGTCTCGGTCGCGAAGGCGCTCGGCGCACCCGGCATCCGCGCGATCGTCGCGGCCTGAGCCAGATCTCCGTCTCGCTCGACGGCTTCGTCATGGCGGCATCCTCAGCGTTCCCGCGGCTCCGCGATCAGTCGGGCGCCGCGGCCGCGCGTGGCGAAGCCGATGGACCAGCGGATGAGGACGAGGAGGCGGTTCTGGGAGCCGATCAGGTAGAAGAGGTGGACGACGAGCCAGGTGATCCAGGCGAGGAAGCCGCTGAGCTTGATGCCCTTGATGTCCGCGACGGCCGCGGCGCGGCCGATGGTGGCC
>JBKOYW010000320.1:0-11383 GCA_046744275.1 Actinomycetota bacterium | reverse complement strand
TCTACATGCTGTGCGAGGCCGCCGAGCTCGAGCACGGGATCATGTGCCAGTACCTGTTCGCCGCGTTCTCGCTGAAGCAGGGCACCGATGAAGGGCTGACCGACGGCGAGCTCGCGGCCGTCAGCCGCTGGCGGCGGGTGGTCGCGCATGTGGCAACCGAGGAGATGCTGCACCTCGCGCTCGTGCACAACCTGCTGTCGGCGATCGGCGCGGCGCCCCACTTCGCCCGCCCCAACCTGCCGGCGCCGGCGAGCCACTATCCGGCCGGCGTGCAGCTCGCGCTGGTTCCGTTCGGCGAGCAGGCGCTGCAGCACTTCATGTTCCTCGAGCGTCCCGAGGGGATGCAGCTCGAGGATGCGGAGGGGTTCGCGGCGGCGCTCGAGCACGCGAACCCGCTGACCGCGGAGCGCGACATCGTGCCGCGGGGTCAGGACTTCGCCACCGTCGGCCATCTCTACCGCTCGATCGAGCACGGCTTCGCGCATCTCACCGACAAGTACGGCGAGCAACGGCTGTTCGTCGGTCCGCCGCGGGCGCAGGCAACCGCCGAAGGCTTCGGCTGGCCGGAGCTCGTCGCCGTCACCGACCTCGCCTCCGCGCAGCGCGCGATCGACACGATCCTCGAGCAGGGCGAGGGCGCGCGCGGCCACTGGGAGAGCGCGCACTTCGGCCAGTTCGTCCAAATCCTCGAGGAGTACCGGCAGATGACTGCCGACAACCCCGAGTTCGACCCGGTTCGCCCAGTCCTGCCGGCGAAAGTGAGACGCGGCGAGCGGGACGACGAGACGGTGCCGCTGATCGGCGATCCGGTCACCGCGCGGGTGACCGACCTGTTCAACGTTGCCTATGAGGTGCTGCTGCAGGGACTGGAGCGCTACTTCGCCCACACCGAGGAGACCGACGAGCAGCTGGGGACGCTCGCCGATATGACGATCGCGCTGATGCTGCGCGCGCTCAAGCCGCTCGGCGCGCTGATCACGACCCTGCCCGTCGGGCGGGAGCATCCCGGCAGGACAGCCGGCCCCAGCTTCGAGCTGTTCTACGAGAGCGACTATCTGATGCCGCACCGCGAAGCCGCGTGGGCGCTGCTTGAGGAGCGCTTGCGAGAGGCCGCGACGTTCTGCGACCGCGTCAGAGGCGACTGCGACCCGTTGCTCCAGCAGCGACTCGCTCCGGTCCAGCAGGCGCTGGGCGAGATCGCCGACTCGCTCGGCGAGGGTGACGCCACGAGCCGGCCGGTTGCGCCCGTCGCAGAGACGGATCCGGCGCGCCTCCAGTCCATCCTCGATCGTGCCGCGCGGCTCGCCGGGACGGTCTCGCTCGCCGACCGCGGAGACGAGCGCCGCCGAGCGGCCGCTGCGCTGTTCTCCGATGCGCGCGGCCTGGTGCGCGCGGTCGCGGACGCGGGTGGTCCAGGCGACCTCGCCGAGAGGATCGTCGACAGCGTGCTGCGTCCGCTCGCCGCGGGTCTGGCGGGTGACAGCGCCTCGTCCGCTGCGGAGATCCACGGCTCCATCGACGAGGCCGTCTGGGCGCTGGCGCAAAGGGCGACCGAGCTCCGGGTGCGCCTGCCTGCCGGTGATCCGCTCACGGCTTACGTCTCCGAGGCGACCGCGTGCCTGCAGCAGTTGGCGCTCGAACGCGCGCCGGAGCGGATCGATCGCCTCCGCGACCTGCAGGCCGGACTGGCCTCCGGCATCCAGGTCGCACTCGACGGGCCCTATCTGGTCACCGGCGCCGAGCGAGTGCGCAACTGGCTGGGGGAGTCGATCGAGGTTGCACCACAGGCCGCCTTCTGCCGCTGCGGAGAATCGAAGATCAAGCCGTTCTGCGACGGCTCTCACGCCGCGGCCGGCTTCAGTGGCGAGAAGGATCCCAAGCGCGTCGGCGACCGGCTCGACACCTACGTCGGGCAGCAGATCACGATCCTCGACAACCGCGGTACCTGTCAGCACTCCGGCTATTGCTCTGACCGCCTGGCGTCCGTGTTCCGCGTCGATCAGGAGCCGTTTGTCGCCCCCAGCGGCGGGCGGATGGACGAGATCATCCGCGCGGTTCGCGACTGTCCCTCGGGGGCGCTCAGCTACGCGCTCGACGGCGTCGAAGCGCGCGATGCGGTCGACCGTCACGGCAGGCGCGAAGCGGCGATCGAGGTGACCCGGGACGGCCCGTATCGGATCACGGGCGCGATCCCGCTGACCGACGAACGCGGCCGTCCCGTCGATCGCAACGCAGGCGCGTCGCTGGAGCACTACGCCCTGTGCCGCTGCGGGCACTCGCAGAACAAGCCGTTCTGCAGCGGCATGCACTGGTACGTCGACTTCAAGGATCCGGTGCCCGATCCCGGCTACGAGCCGACGATCTTCGAATGGGCCGGCGGGTTGCCCGCGCTGGCCCGCATGACGCGCCTGTTCTACGAGCGGCACGTGCCCCAGGACCCCCTGCTGGCGCCGCTGTTCGCGAACATGTCCACCGACCATCCGGAGCGGGTCGCGAAGTGGCTGGGCGAGGTGTTCTGCGGCCCGCGCGACTACAGCGAGCAGTTCGGCGGCTACCCGCGCATGGTCTCCCAACATCTCGGCAAGCAGCTCACCAAGGAGCAGCGCGCTCGCTGGGTTCGGCTGATGTTGCAGTCCGCCACCGAGGCCGGCCTGCCGAACGATCCCGAGTTCCGCTCGGCGTTGAGCTCATACCTCGAGTGGGGCTCGCGGCTCGCGGTGGAGAACTCGCAACCGGGCGCCAAGCCACCGCCAGACATGCCGATGCCGCACTGGGACTGGAGCACCGCGGCCGGGCCTCCCGGCGGCCGGATCTCCGCGCTGGAGCCGGAGATCGAGGAGGTCGAGAGCGAGGTCGCGCTCCCCGAGGCCGGAGAGCCCGTCAGCTTCGAGCGCCACATCAGACCGCTGTTCCGGGAGCGCGATCGCAAGTCGATGAAGTTCGCGTTCGACCTCTGGAGCCACGCGGACGTCACGGAGCACGCCGACGGCATCCTCGCCCGGCTGAAGGACGGTTCGATGCCGTGCGACGGCGCGTGGCCGGGGGAGAGGATCGAGGTGTTCAGGCGCTGGGTCGAGACCGGGACGCGTGCTTAGCCCACGCCGTCGTCAGTCGGTCGCGATTCGGGCGCCCTGGTCACCTCGAGCACGACCTTCCCTCGCTTGTCGGTGGCCATGCTGCGCTCGAAGGCGCTCGCAGCCTCCTCGAGCGTGAACACGGAGTCGATGGCCGGGGGCGGCCAGCCGCCGTCGAGCAGCTCCGCGATCCGGGTCAGCTGCTCGCGGTTTGGCTCGACGACGAAATACACGCTGCTGACGCCCGGCGCCTCGGGCGGCTCCTCGGCCACCGAGACGAGCCGACCGCCCTCGCGCAGCACGCCCGGGGAGGTGGCCGGTCGGTCGCCCCCGGCGGTGTCGAAGACAAGGTCGACGGGTTCGATCCCCGCGTCTCACGACCCCGCGGTGTGGTCGATGACGATGTCCGCGCCGATCTCCCGTGCGCGCGACGCCGGACGTCGACGTGGTGGCGATCACGTGGGCGCCGTGGCGGCGTCGCGAGCGGCGTCGCGAGCTGGCCGACACCGATCGCCCCATCGACAGGGGGCCGGCTGCGAGCGTCTCGTCGGCCGAGCCGCAGACGGCAAGGTGTCAAGGCGGGTGCGTTCGGCGGGGCGATCGGCACGGCCGGTCGTTGCCGGGAAGCGAATGCGAGTCTTACCGGGTTCCCGGAGCGAGCGCGACCGCCCCCAAGCAGCGTCGGTCACGTCGAGCACGGGCTGGCGTTGGTGGGGGGTCAGGCTGCTCGCAGCCGGAGCGCCCCGCGTCCCAGCGTGAGCCGATCGCGACGCGCCGGCCTCATCTGCTTCGCCCGGACGCGGAGCAGGTCGACGATTTCGGCGGTCGGGTGGAAGGGATCGGCGAGCGGAGCGCCGTCGTCTAGCGGCAGCGCCGCCCGGAGGTCTGTGCCGGCGAAGGCCAGCAGGCTGTCGCCGACGGGGGCCGGCTGGCTGTCGAGCGCCGCCAACGTGAGGATGGCCGCGCGATCGTCGTCGGTCGAGGCTCTGATGGTGATTGGGTCCTTCATCGCCGTTCTCCCTTGTTGGTCGTTGGCTTGTGAGGGGGAATCTAGGCCGAAAGCGGTTCCCTGATAAGGTCCAATTTCGTGTCAGTTCAGTGGGCCGGTTTGGCTCCCGAGTTGTTTCTGCGGCTGGATCGCGGATCGTCGGAGCCGCTGCGGGTTCAGCTCGAGAGCGAACTGCGTGAGGCGATCCGCGCCGGCCGGCTGTCGGCGGGCGAGCGTCTTCCCTCCTCGCGCGCGCTGGCGCGGGAGCTCGGCGTCTCCCGTGGGCTGGTGCTCGAGTCGTACGCGCAGCTGCAGGCCGAGGGGTATCTCACGAGCCGCGGCGGCTCCGCCACGCGGGTCGCCGATGCCGCCCAGGAAGCGCCTCCGCCGCAGAAGCCGATGGCGTCACCGCGGCAGTTCGCCGTCGACTTTGCCCCGGGCACGCCCGATCTCGGGAGCTTCCCGCGTCGGGATTGGGCGTGGGCGATCCGCGAGGTGCTGCGCGGCGCGCCTGTGGACGCGTTCGGCTACCCGGATGTGCGCGGGAGCCGGCGACTCCGGGAGGTTCTGGGGGCTTATCTGCGCCGAGTTCGCGGTGCCGTGGCCGATCCCGACCGGATCGTGGTCTGTGGCGGCTTCGCGCAGGGGTTCAACCTCGTCTGCCGCGCGCTCGCCGCGCGTGGGGTCGAGAGCATGGCGTTCGAGGACCCGGGTTACGCCGACCAGCGGGCGATGGCCGCCCGCGCCGGGCTCGAGGCGAAGCCGGTCGCGCTGGACGAGCGCGGCATGAGGATCGACGGATTGGCAGCCACGGGCGCGCGATCGGTCCTGCTCACGCCCGCCCATCAGTCGCCGACCGGGGTGGTCCTTGCCCCGCAGCGTCGCCAAGCGCTGATCGAATGGGCAGTCGAACGCGACGCGACGATCCTCGAGGACGACTATGACGCCGAGTTTCGCTACGACCGCGAGCCGGTCGGCGCCATGCAGGGCCTGGCCCCGGATCGGGTGGCGTACCTGGGAACGGTCAGCAAGTCGCTCGCGCCGGCGCTGCGCCTGGGTTGGGTCGTGTGCCCGGCCGACCTCGCGGACGCCATCGCCGAGGAGAAGGCAAGCGACGACCGCGGTTCGCCCATGCTCGATCAGCTCGTCCTGGCGCGGCTGATCGAGTCCGGAAGATTCGACAGGCACCTACGCAGGATGCGCGCCGTCTACGCGGCGCGGCGTCAGACGCTCGTCGACGCGCTCGCCCGGCACGCGCCCGACGTCGAGCTCGCTGGGCTCGCTGCCGGCTTCCACGCGGTTGCGCGACTGCCGGACGGCATCGACGAGCCGGCCCTCGTGAGCGCCGCCGCCGAGCGCTCGATCAAGCTCCACCCGATGAGCTGGTATCGCGCCGACGGGGCCACCGAACCATCGGAGCTCGTCCTCGGCTTCGGCAACCTCACCGATGGGGAGATCGAGCGCGGAATTGCGACAATCGCCGGCCTCCTGACCGGTCGCTCACCCGGCACGCCGACACGCGGCCCTGCATCGTGACCAGAGCCTGAGCGGGACCGGCACGCTCATGCGGCGGCTGTGGCGGTGCGCGCGGCGGATGTCGCGCACAGCTCGCGATAGGCCGTCGCGTACCGCGCTGCGACGGCCTGCGGGCTGAACCCGCGCGCGTAACGGCGCGCGGCGCGGAGGTTGGTGCGGATCCGCCCGCTCAGCACGTCGCCGATCGCGCGCGCCAGCGCGGTCGGGTCCTCTGGTGCCGCGATCACGCCACGCTCGTCACCGAGCACGGCGGGCAGCCCCTCGACGGCAGTGCCCACCACCGGCACGCCGAGGCTCATGGCGAGTACGGCGGTCTGCGACCAGGCGTCGAAGCGGGACGGTACGACGCACACCGAGGCGCCGGCGAGCCAGCGCTCGGGCCGGTCGCGCCAGCCCTCGAAGCGGACCGTTCCGTCGAGGCCGAGGCTCGCCGCGCGCCGTCGCAGCTCCGGCTCCATCGCGCCGGCGCCGAGCAGGAACGTCGCCGGCGGATCGACCAGCCTCGCGAGCGCGTCGAGCAGCAGGTCGGGCCCCTTCTCGGGATGCAGGCGGCCCGCGAACACGATGCGCGGCGACGGCAGGCCCTTGAGGGGCGCCACGGCGGCGCGCGAGATCGGCGAGCTTCCCTCTCGCATGCGCGCGGGCGGGAGGCCCGCTGCCAGGATCTCCGCGCGGGCCGCGGGCCCGTGAGCGAAGAACAGGTCGACGCGGGCGAGCGCGTCTCGCAGCGCGTGGGTGGGTGCGCGGCCGGGCCACTGCAGCGCGTTGTGCTCGCTGGCCACCAGCGGCATCCCGTTTGGCAGCGCGCGCGCGGCCGCCCACCAGGCGCCGAACATGTGGGCGTGCACGACCTCCTCGCCGCCGAGCGCTGCGGCCAGCCGATCGGCGAACGCGCGCCGGCGAGCGTACTGGAGCGCAGGACCGCCGCCGAGCACCTCGACCTCGACGCTGCTCGCACGGAACAGCGCGAGCCCTTCGCGCGTCGCGTGGCCGGCGAGCCACCGCGACTCGATGCCCTCAGCGCGGAGCGCGAGCGAGAGCCGCAGCGCGCCGAGCTGCGCACCGCCCGGCTCGAGCACCGCGATCAGGCGCGCCACTCGCATCGGCGCGCACGCTAGCCCGGCGCGACCCGCACGACGTGAACGAACTGTTCTCGAGGTGAGGTCGCGCGCTACACGCCCAGCCCGGCTGCCCGTTGAAGCCCGCACCACCAGGTGCCTGCTCGCTCAAGACAAAGCAGGCGTCCGCGCGAGATCGATCGCGCCGTCGCAGGTCGTCCGGGGCGAGCGTCTGACGTCTGAGCGTGGCGACGCTCGCTTGCGTGCACGAAAGGAGGAGCGCGCGGGGGGCGTGGGGGTTGACCCTCGGCGCGCACGAATTGCATGGGTAGGGGCAGCGAGGGCGTCGCTGCTGCTCGGCCACGGATGCAAGAGTGGTGCGTGGGCCGATCCGCGCGCCGACGGGCACTCGCTGCTCGTCCGTGGCGACAGCGCTGCTCTTTGGGACGCCCGCTGCTGCTGCGGCGTGAAATGCGCGCGTCGGTGCGGAGCCCTCCTGCTCGCCTGCGCGAGATCGTGCACCGTTGCGGATGGGTCGCGGGCATCCCGCGCGAGTCAGGAGCGGCGTGGCGGCCAGCTTGGCGGCCGCGGTGAGGATCGGTCAAGGGCTGGAGACGCGCGGGGCTCTGGCTTAGCCGGTCGGGCCTTGGGCGGAGCCGAAGAGCACGCGCTCGACGTCGAGCCGCGGCAGGATCCGATCGAGCCAGTCCGGGATCCACCAGTTGCGGTCGCCGAGCAGCTGCATGACGGCGGGAACGAGCACCATCCGCACGACGGTGGCGTCGAGGAAGATGGCCGAGGCGAGTCCGATCCCGAACAGTTTCAGGAAGACGTCGGGCGCGGCGAGGAAGGCGAGGAAGACGACGACCATGATCGCCGCCGCCGCGGTGATCACGCGCGCGGTCTTGGCGGGCCCGTCGGCGACGGCCCGTCGCGTGTCTCCGTGCTTGAGGTACTCCTCGCGGATCCGCGAGATCAGGAACACCTCGTAGTCCATCGAGAGGCCGAACAGGATCGCGAACATCATCACCGGCATGAACGGCGCGATCGGCACCTCGCGGTCGATGCCGATCAGCTCGCTGAAGCCGCCGCCCTTGGCCGCGAGCGTCATCACGCCGTAGGCGGCGCCGACCGAGAGCAGGTTCATCACGGCGGCCTTGAGCGAGATCAGCGGCGAGTGGAAGGCGACGAGCAGCAACAGGAACGAGAGGCCGACGACGCCGGCGGTGAACAGCGGCAGCCGGTCCTTCATGAACTCGCTCTGGTCCTCGAGCGCCGCGGTCACGCCCCCGATCTGGGCACTGATCCCGGAGGCGCCGAGCGTGTCGGGCACGACGTCGCGCAGCCGGTTGACCAGCTCCTCCGTTTCGGCGGCCTGGGGGGAGGTGGTCGGGATCACGGTGACGATCGCCGTGTCGCCCCGGTCGTTGATCTGCGGCTCGGGGACGAAGGCGACCCCGCGCTCGTCGCGGAGCCGCTCCGCCAAGGCGTCGATGTCGGCCGCGGCGGATCGATCGGGCAGCTCGGCGGCGATCACCAGCGGTCCGTTCGTGCCGGGCCCGAACCCTTCGGTCTGCAGGTCGTAGGCCTGGCGCGTCATGGTGTCGGGCGGGTCGTTGCCGGCGTCGGGAAAGCCGAGGCGCATGCCGAGCGCCGGGGCCGCCAGCGCGAGCAGGACCGCGGCGGCCAGGATCGCGGCGGTCCACGGACGCCGCTGCACGGCGTGGCTCCAGCGCGCCGCCGGCGACTCGCCGTCTCCCTCGGCCCTCAGCGTCCGGCCGAGCAGTGGGATCCGGAGGCGGTCGACCTTCGGGCCGAGATAGGAGAGCAGCGCCGGCAGCAGCGAGACCGCGGCGAGCATGACGACGAGCACGGCGAGCGAGGCCGCGATGGCGACGCCGTACATGTAGGGCAGGCCGGTCAGGAAGAGGCCGAGCACGGCGATCACCACCGTGCTGCCGGCGATGATCACGCTGCGCCCCGCGGTGGTGACCGCCTCGACCACCGCGTCGTGGCGGTCCTTGCCGGCGTTCATCGCGGCGCGGAACCGCGTCAGGACCAGCAGCGCGTAGTCGATCCCGACGCCGATCCCGATCAGCCCCGACACCGCCGTCGTCCAGTCGGGGACGTCGATCACGTTGGCCATCAGCACGATCAGGCCGCCGGAGGAGATGCCGAGCCCGACGAGGGCGATCACGAGCGGCAAGCCGGCCGCGACCACCGAGCCGAACGCGATGAGCAGCACGATCGCCCCGCCGAGGAACCCGATCCCCTCGGGCGGCGTCGACTCCTGCGCCTGGTAGATCGGGTCGCCGCCGAGCTTGATCTGCAGCCCGTCGACGCTGTTGCGCTCGGCGGCGGCGATCAGCTTCTCGCCGTCCTCCTTGGGGACGTCCCAGCCCTCGATCGTCAGCGGCAGCGTGGTCGCTCCGATCTTGCCGTTCTCTGAGACGCGGATCGGGGTCGGCTCGGCGACGTGATCGATCCGCTGCGCCTCGGCGAGGAACGCGTCGACACGCTCGCGTGCGGCGGGACTCCTCGCGCCGGCCGGATGCTTCCAGACGACGTAGATCTCTTGACCGGTGTAGCCGTCGAAGCGCTGCTCGGTGAGGTCGCTCGCCGCCTTTGACTCCGATCCGGGCGTGTTGTAATTGGCGTTGTACTCGCCGGCCAGTGCGGAGCCGACTCCGATGATCACTACCGCCGCTGCAATCCAGGCAAGCGCCATGCGGCCGCGGCGCCGGTAGGCGATGTCGGCGAGACGGGCTAGAGCGCGGGTCATTGGCTGGGCACCCTTTCTGTGGTCATCGTGTCGACCGCGGCCAGCAGCAGAACTGATCGGTCGTGCTCGTCACCGCGGCTACGCTCGTTCTGGCCGCACGCGCACGCTTCGTCAAACGTGCGGGGTCAGGGGCGGGCTGGCCACCGGGGTGAGCAGCTGGCGCTCCGCCAGCCATGCCCACCAGGCGCCGTCGCCGTAGAGGGCGTGCGGGCCGAGGTCGGTGACCAACGGTCCGCTCGAGCAGCGCGCACGGCCCCCGTGCCGGTGGTGCGCCTCGAATGGCTGCGCCCGCCCGGCGGGCTCGGCAGCGGCGATGCTCGCCATCAGCTCTGGGATCCCTCCGCCGACGGCCGTGGCTCGCATCAGCGACCCTCCGGAGGGTCGAGGTCGATGCGCAGCGTGACCGGGTCGGTGCCGAGTCGGCGCACGAAGAAGCGGAAGATCGCCGCGTCGAGCCGGCGCATCCGGCCGAGTGCCGAGGCGACCGTGTCGAGGCGGGCGTAGGGGTCGTCGTCGGGCAGGATCTGCGCGCTCCCCGCGCGCCAGCGGCGGCCGACCTTTACCCGCACGCGCGGGTTCGCCTCGATGTTGCGCACGTAGCCGGCGCGGATGCCGTGCTCGGAAACGAGCCAGAAGGTGTCGCCGATCAGCCCGTTGCCCACCGGGGTGCGGCGGGGCTTGCCGCTGCGGCGGCCGACCGTCTCCAGCAGCGCGAACGCGCGCGGGGCCGTGCCGAGTTTGAGCGAGAGGCGCATCTGCGGGTTGAGCACGTGGCGCTCGACGAAGCGGGCGACTCGCGCCGATCGCGGTCGCGAGTGCGGCGTGCCGCGACGCACATTCCCCATCGTCAGGTGGCGGAGCTTGTCCGGGTTGGCGATGATGCGGATGCCGACGATCTGCCCTTCCGCCAGCTCGAGCGCGACCACCCCCCGCGGTCCCGAGGCCGTGTCGGTGCGCACGCCTGGGTCTCCGTTCACGCGCACCGGCCGGATGCGCAATCCAGCGGGCTCCCTGCTCGCGATCGTGATGAGGAAGCGCGCGATTCGATCGGCCCTGTCGACCGGTTTGCGAGGAGCAGGTAGCTTCCCGCCGGCGTCGGTCCAGAGAACTGCGTCACGGGCAAGCAGACCCATCAATGCGTCGAAGTCGCCGCCCCGGGCGGCCGCGACGAAGACGCTCAGGAGCTCGCGCTCCTCCTCATCCGCGGCCCGGAACCGTCGCCGCGGCTCGCCAACACGCGTTCGCGCACGACGGGCGATCTGCCGGCAGTTCGCCTCGGCCTTCTCAACGATCTCCCCGATCTCCGAGTAGTCGAAATCAAACACGTCGCGGAGCAAAAACACCGCACGCTCCACCGGGTTGAGCCGCTCGAGCGTGGCCAGTAAGGCGAGGCTGAGCTGCTCCGCCTCGGACACCACTTCCGCGGCATCCAAATCCGAAACGAGCGGCTCGGGCAACCACGGTCCGACATACTCAACCCGCGTGCGCTCGGCCGAGCGCAGGCGGTCGATCGCCAGCCGCGTCACCATCGTCGTCAAGAACGCGGCCGGCTCGCGCACCGCCGAGCGGTCCTCCTCATGCCAGCGCACGAATGCGTCCTGCACGACATCCTCGGCCTCGGCGCTGCCGCCGAGCATGCCGTATGCGATTGCGAACAGGCGACCGCGTTCGCGCTCCAGCTCGTCGCTCGCGTGGTGATCGGTCGATTGCATGCCTCTACTCGGTTGACGAGTCGACGGGTCGGCCCGTGACAACGAGTTTTCGAGCAGGACGCTTGGGCCGTTGATCGTGGCGGCCGACGGTGCCCGATTTCGCGATCCTGATCGCCGTCGCCCAGTCAGCCTGGCCCTGGTGGCGACTCCCGGGCCCGGGATGCTGTATGTCGCCTCACGGAGCCTCGACGGCGGTCGCCGCGCGGGGCTTGCTTCGATGCTCGGCATCAGAG
>JBKOYW010000359.1:0-9530 GCA_046744275.1 Actinomycetota bacterium | reverse complement strand
TGCCTGTCCGTGTGCACTGCGTCGCGCGGCTCGGAGGTGGCGGGACGGGGGAGTGCAATACGTTGCCGTTCACGCTCGCCGCGTCTGTCCTGCCCGGGATGGAGGTGTTCACGGCCGAAGGCGGTTACGACGTCGTGGAGTCGGTCGAGCGGGTCGAGATCGACCGTCCGCTCTACGACCTCGACGTCGAGCACACGCACAGCTTCGTCGCCGACGGGGTCGTGACCCACAACAGCATCTACGGCTTCCGCGGAGCCGATATCACGAACATCCTGGAGTTCGAGGATGCGTTCCCGGACGCCCACGTCGTGAAGCTCGAGCAGAACTACCGCTCGACGCAGACGATCCTGTCCGCCGCCAACGCGGTGGTGGCGCACAACCGCGGGCGCAAGAGCAAGGCGCTGTGGACGGATCTCGGCGAGGGGGATCCGGTGCGGGTGCGCGAGCTCAGCGACGAGCACGCCGAGGCGCGGTTCGTGGCCGCCGAGGTGCAGCGGATGGTCGACGAGGGGGTCTCGCGAAGCGAGATCGCGGTCTTCTACCGGACGAACGCGCAGTCCCGCGTGCTCGAGGACATGCTCGTGCGCGCGCAGATCGGCTACCAGGTGATCGGCGGCACGAAGTTCTACGACCGGGCCGAGATCAAGGACGCGATCGCGTACCTGACGTTCATCGTCAACCCGCAGGACGCCGGCGCGTTCACGCGGATCGCCAACTCGCCGAAGCGCGGTCTGGGCCAGACGTCGCTGTCGCGGGTCCTGAGCTACGCCGACACGATGGGCGTGCCGGTCTGGGACGCCGCGGAGGCGCCCGAGACCGTGCCCGGCCTCGGCACGGCGGCGCAGAAGGCGCTCGGGCGCTTCATGTCGACGATGGAGCGGCTGCGCGAGCGCGCGACGTCCGGCGCCTCGGTCGGCGAGGTCGTGCAAGAGACGCTGAGCGAGACCGGCTACACGGACGCGCTCGAGGCCGAGCGCACGATCGAGGCGCAGGGCCGGATCGAGAACCTCGAGGAGCTCGTGCAGGTCGCGCGGGAGTACGACGCGACCGCCGAGGAGGGCACCGTGGAGGAGTTCCTGCAGCAGATCTCGCTGCTCTCCGACGCCGACAGCATCCGTGACGACGAGGGCCTCGTGACGCTGATGACGCTCCACAACGCCAAGGGCCTCGAGTTCCCGATCGTGTTCATCATCGGCATGGAGGACGGCGTCTTCCCGCACTCGCGAGCGATCGACGAGGGCGGGGTGGAGGAGGAGCGGCGGCTCGCGTACGTCGGCATCACCCGCGCGATGCGCGACCTCACGCTCACCTCGGCGCGCCGCCGCAACGCGTTCGGCGCGAACTCGTTCGGCGTCCGCTCGCGCTTCATCGACGAGATCCCGCAGGAGCTCACCGACCAGGCCGCCCGCGCCGCGGCGGGCCTGCCGACCGGCCGCGTGGCCTCCTGGGCGGGCGCGGCGGCCGCCTCCGCCGAGGCGGCCGAGCAGGACAGCGCCGGCCAGGTCTTCCGGATGGGCGACGACGTCGTCCACGCCGCGTTCGGCGACGGCGTGGTCATCGGCAGCGAGCCCGGCGGGGTCGTCGTCGTGCGCTTCGCGAGCGACGGCAGCGAGCGCAAGCTGATGGCCGACTACGCGCCGATCCGGCGCCGCTGAGCGACGCCGGACCGGCAGCGGTCGATCAGAACGTCTCCAACGCCTGCTGCATCTGCGTCTGGGCGTTCTTCAGGGCCTCCTCGGGCGAGGCCCGTCCGGCGAGCGCCTCGTTGACGTTCTTGTAGATCGCCTGCGAGATCTGCGGATAGACCGGCGACACCGGGCGCGAACGCGCCTGGGCGACGGACTTCTTGAGCTCGGTGGCGAAGTCGAACGCCTTCTGCACCTTCGGGTTGTCGTACGCCGCCGCGATCGTCGGCGCCAGCGAGTAGTCGCTGAACATCGTCACCTGCTCCTCCTCGCTGGTGAGGAAGTCGGTGAGCTTCAGCGCCCCGCCCGGGTTCTCCGAGTAGACGGAGATGACCAGGTTGTGGCCGCCGAGGATCGCCGCCTTGCCGGCCCCCTCGAACTCCGGGAACGGAGCGACGTTGAACTTGCCGGCCACCGCGGTGCCCTTCTTCTCGCCGAGCGCATACGCGTACGGCCAGTTGCGCATGAACGTCGCCTTGCCGGACTCGAAGTAGCGCCGCGACTCCTCCTCCATGTAGGTCGTCACGCCGTTGGCGGCGATGCCGTTCTTGACGCCGTCGACCATGAACTGCAGCGCCTTGACGTTCTCGGGCGAGTCGATGACCGCGGTCTTGCCGTCCTCGGACAGCACCTCGCCGCCCGCGGCGTATGCGATCTCGAGGAAGTCGCAGGTCAGGCCCTCGTACGGCGCGCCCTGGTAGACGATGCCGTCGTTCTGGCCGGCGACGTCATAGACCTCCTGCCAGGTGGCCGGGACCTCGTCGACCTGGTCGGTGCGGTAGTAGAGGAACGCCGCGTCGGTCTGCTGCGGCATGCCCCAGACCTTCCCGTCGTACGTCACCGTGTCGAGCGTCGCGGGGATCAGGTCCGCCTTTCGCGAGTCCGTGTACGGCGTCATGTCGTAGATCCACTTCTGAGACGCGAACTCCGCCGTCCAGATCACGTCCGCGTAGAAGAGGTCGCACTCGCCCGACTTGGCCTCCTGGCGCTGGACGAACTGCGTGCGCTGCTCGTCCGCGGACGTCGAGAACTCGAGCAGCGTCGCGTTGAGATCAGGGTTCTGCTCGTTGAACCGCTTGATCGCGGCGGTCTTGTCGCCCGACGTGTCCTTGCCCATACAGAGCGTGACGTCGCCGGTGGCGCCCTCCATCGAGCTCACGTCGATGGCCTTGGCGCCCTCGGTCGTGCCGGTCTCCTCCCCGCCGCCGTTCCCGCCTCCGTCATCGTCGTCGCCACATGCCGCGACGAGCGCTCCGCACGCGAGTGCCATGCAGAGCAGATACAGCAATCTCTTGGACACAAGCTCCCCTCTGTCCGTTGGCTTGACCATCAATACGTTCGCACTTGGCGCCTGCGTGCCGCTCACCGTGCGGTAAGCCGCAGCGCGCCGATTAGCATCGGCGCGTGCGCCGACTCCTCGCGTTCACCTGCGTCGTCGTCTTCGTCGACACGCTCTTTTACGCGGCGATCACGCCGATCCTGCCGGAGCTGACCGATCGGTTCGGGCTGACGAAGACGGCGGCCGGCGTGCTGGCGGCGGCCTATCCGGCTGGGACGTTTGTCGGCGCGCTGCCCGGCGGCTGGCTGGCCGCGCGCGTCGGTGTGCGGCAGACCGTGCTGCTCGGCCTCGGGCTGCTGGTCGGCTCGAGCATCGCGTTCGCGTTCGGCGACGACATCATCCTGCTCGACGTCGCGCGCTTCATCCAGGGCGTCGGCGGCGCCGCGTCCTGGGCCGGCGCGCTCGGCTGGCTGATCGGGGCGGCGCCGCGCGACCGGCGCGGCCAGTACATCGGCACGGCGCTCGCGGCCGCGGTCGCCGGCGCGCTGTTCGGCCCGGTGCTCGGGGCGCTCGCCGGCGCGTTCGGGCAGGAGCCGGTGTTCGGGGGCGTTGCCGTGGTCGGCCTGGCGATGATGGCCTGGGCGCTGCGGATGCGGGCCGAGCAGCCGGAGGGCGACTCACGCCTGCGCACCATGATCGCGTCGCTCCGCGAGCGCCGCGTGGCGGCGGGCATGTGGCTCACGACGCTGCCCGGCCTGCTGTTCGGCACCGTCAACGTGCTGGGCCCGCTGCGGCTCGACGAGCTCGGAGCGACCGCATCGGGCATCGCGGCCGCGTTCCTCGCCTCCGCCGCGCTCGAGGCGTTCGTGGGGCCGCTGGTCGGGCGTCTCTCGGACCGTCGCGGCCGGCTCGTGCCGAGCGTGATCGGCGTCGCCGGCGGCGGGCTGATGATGGCGCTGCTGCCGTGGCCGAACTCCGCGTGGGCGCTCGGAGCGCTGATCGTGGTCGCCGGACCGCTGATCGGCATGCTCTACACGCCGGCGATGGCGATGCTCAGCGACGGCGCCGAGGCGTGCGGAGTCGCGCTCGGCTTCGCGTTCGCCCTCGTGAACCTCGCCTGGGCGACGGGCCAGACCACGGGCGCGGCGGGCAGCGCCCGGCTCGCCGACGCGCTCGGGGACCGCGCGCCCTACCTCGTGCTCGCCGGCATCTGCGCCCTGACGCTCGGCGGGCTCGTCCGGCAGTCCCTACGCCTCACTGGTCGGTAGCCTGCGGCCCCGAAATGGCGGCTGAGATCATCGACGGGAAGGCGATCGCGCAGCAGGTCCGCGCCGAGGTGGCGCAGGAGGTCGCGGCGTGGGTCGAGGCCGGCCACCCGGCGCCCGGGCTGGCGACGGTGCTGGTCGGCGACGATCCGGCGTCCGCCGTCTACGTGGGCGGCAAGCAGAAGGCGTCGGCCGAGGTCGGTATCGAGGGCTTCGACCACCGGCTGCCCGACGACGCGACCTACGCCCAGGTCGACGCGCTGCTGCGCGAGCTCGGCGACGACCCCCGCGTGTCCGGCATCCTGCTCCAGCTCCCGACCCCCCCGCAGGTCGACGGCGGCGCGCTGACCGAGATCATCGACCCGGCCAAGGACGTCGACGGGCTGACGCCGATCTCCGCCGGCCTGCTCGCCAAGGGCCGTCCGGGCCTCCGGCCCTGCACGCCCGCCGGCGTGATGGAGCTGCTGCGCCGCCACGACGTGGAGCTCAAGGGCGCCGAGGCGGTCGTCGTCGGCCGCTCGGATCTCGTCGGCAAGCCGGTCGCGGCCCTGCTGCTGGCCCAGCATGCGACCGTGACGATCTGCCATTCGCGCACCCGCGATCTCGCCGAGGTGTGCCGCCGCGCCGACGTGCTGATCGCCGCCGTCGGGAAGCCCGGCCTCGTGCGCGGCGACTGGGTGAAGGAGGGCGCGGTGGTGATCGACGTCGGCATCAACCGCACCGACGCGGGGCTGACCGGCGACGTCGAGTACGACGGCGCCGCCGAGCGCGCACGGCTGATCACGCCGGTGCCGGGCGGCGTCGGCCCGATGACGATCGCGATGCTGCTGCGCAACACGCTCACGGCGGCGCGCGCGCAGGCCGGGGAGCCGGCGTGGACCTGAGGCGCCTGCGCGCCGGCGAGTGGCTGGCCGCGGCCGGCGGGATCGCGCTGATCGTCGCGCTGCTGCTGCCGTGGTACGAGATCGGCGGCGTCGATCCGGCGCACGACGTCCGGTACCCGGACGCGAACGGGTTCGAGGCGTTCACGGTGATCGACGTGCTGCTCGTGCTGATCGGCGTCCTGGCACTGGCGCTGGCGGTTCTCCAGGCCACGCAGGACAGCCCGGCGAAGCCGGTCGCCGCCGGCGTGCTGGCCGTCCCGTGCGGGTTCTTCGGCTTCCTGCTCGTGATCTTCCGGCTGCTCGACTCGCCGGGCGACCTGAGCGGGGCCGAGATCGGGGCGTACCTCGGCCTGGTCGCGACCGTCGCGATCACGGTCGGCGGCTGGCTCTCGATCGCGAACGAGCACGTGCGCGGGCTGCCGCCCGACATCGAGCCCGAGCTGCGGCCGAGTCCTAGAATCGCTGACCGTGCTCAGCCGTGACCAGGTCCTGCACGTCGCCCGGCTCGCCCGCCTCGAGCTGACCGACGAGGAGATCGAGCGCTTCGGGGACGAGCTCTCGAAGGTGCTCGACTACATCGAGACGATCGAGCAGCTCGGCGACCTCGAGGACATCAAGCCCACCAGCCACGTCGTCGAGGTCGAGAACGTCCTGCGCGCCGACGAGCCGCGCCCGTCGCTGCCGGTCGAGACGGCCCTGGCCAGCGCGCCCGACGCGGCGCTCGGCGGCTTCCGCGTCCCGAGCCCTGGGGCCGGATGAGCGAGCTCCTCGACCTCACCGCGGCCCGGGCGGCCGCGCGGGTCCGCGCGGGCGAGCTCGACCCCGCCGACCTCTGGCGCGCCTACCGCGAGCGCGCCGCCGCGGACGAGCTCAACGCCTTCACGTGGGTCTCCGACGCCGACGAGCCGCCGCCGGTCGACCGCGACGCCCCGCTCGGCGGCGTGCCGATCGGCATCAAGGACCTGTTCTGCACCGCCGGCATCCCGAGCCAGGCGGGCTCGAAGATCCTCGAGGACTACCGGCCGCCGTATACGGCGACCGCCGTCGAGCGCCTGACGGACGCCGGCGCCGTGCTGCTCGCCAAGACGAACCAGGACGAGTTCGCGATGGGCTCGTCGACCGA
Source organism: Actinomycetota bacterium (assembly GCA_046744275.1). Classification (GTDB taxonomy): domain Bacteria; phylum Actinomycetota; class Thermoleophilia; order Solirubrobacterales; family Solirubrobacteraceae; genus DASSUW01. The sequence continues at coordinate 3,294 of JBKOYW010000359.1, read as the reverse complement.
GAACTCGGCCTATGGCCCGACGCTGAACCCGTGGGACCGCTCGCGCGTGCCCGGCGGGTCGTCGGGCGGCTCGGCCGCCGCGGTCGCGGCCGGCGCCGTCCCGTGGTCGATCGGCACCGACACCGGCGGCTCGATCCGCCAGCCGGCGGCGCTGTGCGGGATCGTCGGGCTCAAGCCGACCTACGGAGCGATCTCCCGCTACGGCATGATCGCCTTCGCGTCCTCGCTCGACCAGGCCGGGCCGTTCACGCGCGACACGACCGACGCCGCACTCCTGCTCGGCGCGATGGCCGGCAAGGACCACTGCGACTCGACCGCGCTCGGCCTGCCCGAGCCCGTGAAGCTGCCGGCCGCGACCGACCTCAAGGGCATCCGCCTCGGTGTGCCGGAGGAGCTGACCGGCGAGGGGATCGAGCCGGGCGTGCTCAACGCCTTCCACGCGACGCTCGACCTCGCGCGCGAGCTGGGGGCGACGGTCGAGACGACGCACCTTCCGCATGCGCCGCAGGGGCTCGCCGCCTACTACCTGATCGCGCCCGCCGAGTGCTCGAGCAACCTCGCGCGCTACGACGGCGTGCGCTACGGCTTCCGCGCCAACGGCCGCGACCTGCTCGGCATGTACACCGAGACGCGCGAGCAGGGCTTCGGCCCCGAGGTCAAGCGGCGCGTGATGCTCGGCACATACGCGCTGTCGAGCGGCTACTACGACGCCTACTACGGCCGCGCCCAGAAGGTCCGCACGCTGATCGCGCGCGACTTCGAGCAGGCATGGGAGCGGTTCGACTTCATCGTCTCGCCGACCGCGCCGGGCGTCGCCTTCGAGCTCGGCGCCAAGACCGCGGACCCGCTCGCGATGTACCTCAACGACTTCTGCACGGTCCCGATGTCGCTCGCCGGCATCCCGGCCATCTCGATCCCCAACGCGCTCGCGGACGGCCTGCCGGTCGGCTTCCAGATCGCCGGGCCCGCGTTCAGCGAGAACCGCATCCTCGACGCTGCCCACGCGCTCGAGCAGGCGATCGGCTTCGACGGATCGGCGGCGCGCACATGACCGTCGAGCTCGAGCCGGTGATCGGGCTGGAGATCCATGTCCAGCTCTCGACGAAGACGAAGATGTTCTGCGGCTGCGCGCTGAGTTTCGGCGAGGAGCCGAACACGCGCACCTGCCCGGTCTGCCTCGGCATGCCCGGCACGCTGCCGGTCACCAACGCGCAGGCGATCCACTTCGGCCTGATGATGGGGATGGCGCTCGGCTGCGAGATCGCCCCGCGGTCGATCTTCCACCGCAAGAACTACTTCTATCCCGACCTCGCCAAGGGCTACCAGATCTCGCAGTACGACATCCCGCTGTGCACCGGCGGGCGGCTCGGCGATGTGCGGCTGCACCGCATCCACCTCGAGGAAGACGCGGCGAAGCTCGTGCACATGGGGGAGTCGGGGCGCATCCACGGGTCCGACGCCTCGATCGTCGACTACAACCGCGGCGGCACCCCGCTGGCCGAGATCGTCACCGAGCCCGACCTGCGGTCCGCCGAGCAGGCCCGCGACTGGCTCAACCTCCTGCGCGTGACGTTGCGCCAGCTCGGCGTGAGCGACGTGAACATGGAGGAGGGCTCGCTCCGCTGCGACGCCAACGTGTCGGTCCGGCCGGTGGGGAGCACGGAGCTGGGGACCAAGACCGAGCTCAAGAACATGAACTCGTTCCGGTTCCTGATGCAAGGGATCAACGCCGAGATCGAGCGCCAGAAGGCGCTCGTGGCCGCCGGCGAGCCGATCGTGCAGGAGACGCTGCACTTCGACCCGGTCTCGGGCCGCCTCAGCCCGCTGCGCTCCAAGGAGGAGGCGCACGACTACCGCTACTTCCCGGAGCCGGACCTCGTGCCGGTGGCGCCGACCGAGGAGATGCTCGCCGCCGCCCGCGCCGCACTGCCCGAGCTGCCCGCCGCGCGCGCCGAGCGCTACGAGACCGAATGGAGCCTGCCGGAGGACACCGCGCGCCTGTTCGCCTACGAGCCCGAATGGGGCGACTACTTCGAGCAGGTCGAGGGGGAGCCGCGCGCGGTGGCGAACTGGGTCACGGAGCTCCGCGCGCGCGCCGACTCGCCGGCGGCCGTCGAGCCGGCCGCGCTGGCGAAGCTCATCGCGCTCGTGGACGCCCGCGCGGTCACCGCCGGGAACGGCCGCGTGGTCCTCGACAAGCTGGTCGCCGAGGGCGGCGACCCGGCCGAGATCGTCGAGCGCGAGGACCTCGGGGCGATGGGCGACTCGGGTGAGCTGGCCGGCATCGTCGCCAAGGTGATCGAGGAGAACGCCGACGTCGTCGAGCGCATCAAGGGCGGCAACACGAAGGCGATGGGCGCGCTGGTCGGCCCGATCATGCGCGAGACCAAGGGCAAGGCGGACGGCGGCGAGGTCAACCGCCTGATCCGAGAACAGCTCGGCCTCTGACGCCGCGGGGCGTACGATTGGCCCATGGCCAGACTGATCCGCATGGACCGCAGCGGGCACACGACGCTGGCGGAGTGGACGACCGCCGACGAGGGAGCGATCGAGGCGGCTGTGGCCGCGTTCCGCGAGCAGCTCGACGCCGGCTACTACGCCGTGGTGAACGAGGGTGAGGGACGCGCGCGCCAGGTCGACGAGCTGCCGTTCGAAGCCGAGCTCGTGATCCTTCGCCGCCCGATCGCGGGCGGGTGACCGCGGAGCCGCTCCCTGAAACCGCGGCCGTCTACTGGCGGCCGCGGGTCGACGACCGCCGGCTCGACCGCCGCGGGCGGCTGTGGACGCTCACCACGGTCGCGCACACCGTCCCGTACCTCGTCGCGTCCGGCGTGCTGCTGTGGCTCGAGCCGCTGACGGCGCCGGTCGTGTTCGCGCTGATCGCGCACGCGTGGGTCATCCCCGAGCTGTACGCCAAGCGCGGCGCCAACGTGCTGCGCCGCCGCCCTAGGACGGCGGCGGGCGCCGAGCGGACCGCGCTCGGCCTGCTCGGCGATCTGATCGGCCACGAGGCGCGCGAGCTGCATGCCCGCACCGGCCTCGTGCTCGAGCGCGGCGCGCTCGGCGTGTGGCTGCTCGGCGAGACCGGCGCCGTGCTCGTCCGCCCGGGCGGGCGCCGGGCGTACTGCTGGTGCGTCCACGCGGAGGACGGCTCGCTGCCGTCCGGCGACCGCGTCGCGCACCTGCTGCTCGCGCTTCGCACCGACGAGCACGGGTTCGCGACCGTCGCCAACCTCGCGTTCAGCGGCTCCCGCCGCCGCGTCCGCCGGCGCCTGCACCCGGCGACGCGGCCGG
>JBKOYW010000243.1:0-4294 GCA_046744275.1 Actinomycetota bacterium | reverse complement strand
GCGGCGCATCCTGTTCGTGACGATCCCGCCGCTCAAGCACTTCGGGCCGCTGCTCGTGGTGTGGGGCGCCGCGATGGTGATGCTCGTCTTCATCCGCGACCTCGGCTCGTCGCTGATGTACTTCGGCGGCTTCCTGGCGCTGCTCTACGTCGCCACGAACCGGCTGTCGTTCGTGACGATCGGGACGGTGATGTTCGCCCTCGGCGCCTACGGCCTCTACCAGATCCGCGGCCACATCCAGGACCGCGTGGAGATCTGGCTCGACCCGTTCAAGCCCCACCTCGTCGAGCACGAGGGCTACCAGATCGCCCAGTCGCTGTTCGCGCAGGCCGACGGCGGGCTGTTCGGGACCGGCCTCGGCGCCTCGCTACTGCGCGCGCCCGACGGCAACACGCTGATCCCGGCACCCCACACGGACCTCATCTACGCGGTCATCACCTCCGAGCTCGGCCTCGTGGGGGCATGCGGCCTGATCCTGGTCTACATGCTGTTGGTCGAGCGCGGCTTCCGCACGGCGATGCTCGCCTCCGACTCCTTCTCGAAGCTGCTGGCGGCCGGCCTCAGCGCGGTCTTCGCGCTGCAGGTGTTCGTGATCGTCGGCGGCGTGACGAAGGTGATCCCGCTGACGGGCGTGACGCTGCCGTTCGTCTCCTACGGCGGCTCGTCGATCCTCGCCAACTTCGTGCTGCTCGCGCTGCTCCTGCTCGTCTCCGACCGCGCGCGCCGCCCGCAGGGCGCGGCCAGTCGCCGAGGGCTGCGGTGAACGCACCGATCATCCGCCTGTTCGGGCTCGTGCTCATCCTGTTCGGGGCGCTCGTGTTCGCCAGCTCGTGGTGGACCGTGTTCGGCGCCGAGGGCCTGCGCGACAACCCCGCCAACCGCCGCATCCTGTTCGAGGAGCAGATGATCAAGCGCGGCATCATCCGCGCCGCCGACGGACAGGTGCTGGCGGCCAACCGCGCGCTGCCCGGTAACCGTTACGAGCGCCGCTATCCGACCGGCGAGCTGTTCGCGCACCCGGTCGGCTTCACCTCGCTCGACCGCGGCCGGATCGGGCTCGAGGAGTACTACAACGACGAGCTGACCGGCCGCCGAACCGACCCGATCGGGGCGCTCGAGCGGTTGCTCGGGCCGCGCGACGTCGGCGACGACCTGCGCACCACGCTCGTGCCAGATGCCCAGCAGGCCGCGTACGACGGGCTGGCCGGGCGCAACGGCGCGGTCGTCGCGCTCGACGTCAAGACCGGCGCCGTCCTCGCGCTCGCCGCCACGCCGACATTCGACCCGAGCGACCCGAAGAACGCCGAGACGTTCAACCGCGCCACCCAGGGCCGCTTCCCACCCGGCTCGACGTTCAAGACCGTGACCGCGGCGGCGGCGATCGACAGTGGCCGCTACCAGCCCGACTCGCTGGTCAACGGCGAGAACGGGAAGGTGATCTCCGGTACCCCGCTGGACAACTTCGGCGGCGAGAGCTTCGGGGAGATCACCCTCACGGAGGCGCTTACCAACTCCGTCAACACGGTGTGGGCCGAGGTGGCCGAGAAGCTCGGCAAGGAGACGATGGCCGACTACATGCGCAAGTTCGGCTTCTACGAGGACCCGCCGATGGACTACCCCGACGAGCAGATGGTGCCGAGCGGCGAGTACGGCCCGCGCGGCCGCGTGCTGTCGCCGACGTCCGGTCAGATCGACGTCGGCCGCATGGCGATCGGGCAGGACAAGCTGCTGGCGACGCCACTGCAGATGGCGACCGTCGCCCAGACGATCGCCAACGGCGGCGTGCGGATGGAGCCTCGGCTGGTGGAGAAGGTGCTCGATCCCGACGGCCGCACCATCGACGAGCCGCTACCGGAGGAGGCCGAGCGCGTCATGTCCGAGGACACGGCGTCCAAGCTCGGCGACATGATGCGCAACGTGGTCGAGCAGGGCACCGGGACGGCAGCGCAGCTCGAGGGCGTCGACGTGTCGGGCAAGACCGGCACGGCCGAGGTCGGCGACGGCACCGACGACCTGTGGTTCATCGGATTCACCGATCGCTTCGCCGTGTGCGCGATGCTCGAGCGCCAGACCGGCGGCACGGGCGGAGGCGACGCGGCGCCGATCGCGGCCGAGGTGCTGAAGGCGCTGGGTGAGTGATGCAGAGCCTCGAGCGCGACACGGTGATCGACGGGCGCTACCGCGTCATCCGCCGCCTCGGCTCTGGCGGGATGGCCGACGTCTACTGCGCCGAGGACTCCCAGCTCGGCCGTCGCGTGGCGCTCAAGGTCCTGCACCGGCGGTTCGCCGAGGACCAGCAGTTCGTCGAGCGCTTCCGTCGCGAGGCATCGAGCGCGGCCGGCCTCCAGCACCCGAACATCGTCGGCATCTTCGACCGCGGCGAGTGGGACGGCACCTACTACATCGCGATGGAGTTCGTCGAGGGCCGGACGCTCAAGGACATCATCCGCCAGAAGGGGCCGGCCCCGCCCGAGGCGGCGGTCGACATCACGCTCCAGGTCCTGCGCGCCGCCCGCTTCGCGCACAAGCGCGGCATCGTGCACCGCGACATCAAGCCGCACAACGTCCTGATCGACCAGGACGGCCGCGTGCGGGTGACCGACTTCGGCATCGCCCGCGCCGGGACGTCGGACATGACCGAGACCGGCTCGATCATGGGCACGGCGCAGTACCTGTCGCCCGAGCAGGCGCAGGGGCGGCCGGTCGACGCCCGCTCGGACCTCTACTCGATCGGCATCGTCCTCTACGAGCTGCTCACCGGCCAGGTGCCGTTCGACGCCGAGTCGCCGGTCACGGTCGCGCTCAAGCAGGTCAACGAAACGCCGGTGCCTCCACGGCAGCTCGTGCCCGAGATCCCGCCGGCGCTCGAGGCGATCGTGCTGCGCGCGCTGGAGAAGGACCCGGCGCGGCGGTTCGCCGACGCGGACGAGTTCATCGCCGCGCTCGAGGCGGGCCGCGTCGCGCCGATCCCGCCGCCTCCGCTCGTCGAGGAGATCCTCGAGGAGGACGACCGCCGCGGGCGCCGCTGGTGGCTGTGGCTGCTGATCCTGCTCGCGCTGGCCGCGATCGCGCTCGGGCTCTACCTCACGCTGCGGCCCGAGCAGCTCACGGTGCCGAACGTGATCGGCCGCGAGTCCGCGACGGCGACGCAGATCCTGCAGAACCGCGGCTTCGAGGTCGACATCGTCAACGTCGAGAACCCGGACGTCGAGCGCAACACCGTGGCCTCGCAGAATCCGCGGCCGAACACCGAGGCGGACGAGGGGTCGACGGTGACGATCAACGTCTCGACCGGTCCGGGCCAGGCGGCGGTGCCATCGGTCTCCGGCCTGCCCGAGGACGAGGCGTCCGACCAGCTCACCGCCGCCGGCTTCGAGCCGCGCGTCGAGCGCGTGTTCTCGGACGAGGTCAGGCGCGGACGCGTGATCGACACCCAGCCGGGCTCGGGCACCGTGATCGAGGTCGGCAGCACGGTGACCATGCGCGTCTCGCGCGGCGTCGAGCAGGTGGAGGTGCCCGACGTCGTCGGCGAAAGCGAGGACAACGCCCGCAGCGCGCTCGAGGACGCAGGCCTGCGCGTCGGGAACGTCACCGAGCAGGAGAGCGCGGACGAGGACCCGGGCACCGTGCTCGAGCAGGATCCGGCCGCAGGCGAGCAGGTCGACCGCGACGCGTCGGTCGACCTCGTCGTCGCCGCCGCGCCGCCCGACGTCGCGGTACCCGACGTGGTCGACCTGACCGAGGACGAGGCGGTCGCGGCGCTCGAGGACGCCGGCTTCGAGGTCCGCGTGCGCGACCAGCCCGCCACGTCGCCCGACCAGGAAGGGGTCGTGCTCGACCAGGCGCCGGATGCCGGCGAGGAGCGCCCCGAGGGGTCGACGATCCGGATCGCGGTCGGCCGGCTCGAGGCCACGCCGACACCGACGCCCACGACCGAGCCGGTGCCCTGACCTACCGGGCCGCAGCCCGCTGCAGGAGGGCGATCTCGCCGATCTCCACGCGCGGCGAGTCCGCCGGCAGCGCGGTGATCCAGACAAGGTAGTAGCGATAGCGCTCGCCCGAGGCGGCGAGCTAGAACCGCTGGTGGCCGCTGCGGACGAACCCGCCGCCGAGCCGGCTCCAGCCCCCGTCGATCGACTCCGGCACCCGGTTGCCGGTCGCGCCGAAGATCTCGGTCTGCCAGCCGGTGTCCGGGCTCTGGATCTCCATCCGCACCGCCTCGACCCCGGGCTCGGCGTCGACGTAGATGCCGACTCCGGCCTTGTTGGCGCCCTCGAGCCCGCTGCTGTAGCTC
>JBKOYW010000492.1:0-5775 GCA_046744275.1 Actinomycetota bacterium | reverse complement strand
GATGGGACTCAACCGCGCGGTGTCCGAGCGGATCGAGGCGATGAACATCACCGATCCGCTGACGCGCGGGATCCACATCAAGATGTCCGGCTGCCCGAACGGCTGCAGCCAGCACCACATCGGCAACATCGGGTTCTACGGGGCGTCGATCAAGGTCGGCGAGCACACGATCCCCGCCTACGTCGCCCACATCGGCGGCAACTACGAAGGCGGCGAGATCGTCTACGGCGCGCGGCTCAAGGTCCGCCTGCCGGCCAAGCGCGTGCCCGAGGCGGTCGAGCGCTGGATCCGTAAATACGAGGCCGAGCGCGAGGACGGCGAGGTGTTCAATGCCTACGCCGCGCGCGTCGGCACCAAGGAGTTCGAGGACGCGGTCCGCGATCTCGCCATGCCGGTCGAGTTCGGCCTGGACACGATGAACGAGTTCATCGACTGGACCAAGAAGGTCCCGTTCCAGGTCATCCGCGGCGAGGGCGAGTGCGCGGTCTGATGCACCATCTCGACCAGCTCGAAGCGGAGGCGATCCACGTCATCCGCGAGGTGGCGGCGGAGCTCGAGAAGCCCGTGCTGCTGTTCAGCGGCGGCAAGGACTCGATCGTGCTGCTGCACCTCGCGCGCAAGGCGTTCCGGCCGGGGAGCATCCCGTTCCCGGTGATGCACGTCGACACCGGGCACAACTTTCCCGAGGTGATCGAGTTCCGCGACCGCCACGTGCCCGACGTGCTGGTGGCGTCCGTGCAGGAGTCGATCGACAAGGGGCGGGTGCGCGACGAGCCGTCCCGCAACCGGCTGCAGACGACGACGCTGCTGGACGCGATCGAGCAGCACGGCTTCGACGCCGCGTTCGGCGGCGCCCGCCGGGACGAGGAGCGGGCGCGCGCCAAGGAGCGGGTGCTCTCGTTCCGCGACGACTTCGGGCAGTGGGATCCGCGACGGCAGCGGCCGGAGCTGTGGGACCTCTACAACGGCCGCGTCCGCCGCGGCGAGCACGTCCGCGTCTTCCCGCTGTCCAACTGGACCGAGCTCGACGTGTGGGAGTACGTGCGTGTCGAGGGCCTCGAGCTTCCGTCGATCTACTTCGCGCACGAGCGGGAGGTGTTCGAGCGCGACGGGATGCTCTACGCCGTCTCCGAGTTCCTGCCGATGCACGACGGCGAGGAGCCGTTCACGGCATCGGTGCGGTACCGGACGGTCGGCGACATGACGTGCACGGGCGCGGTCCGCTCGACCGCAGAGACGCTCGACGACGTGATCGCGGAGATCGCGGCGACGCGGATCACGGAGCGCGGCGAGACCCGCGCCGACGACCGCACGTCCGAGGCCGCCATGGAAGATCGCAAGCGGGTGGGGTACTTCTAGATGCTCAGGGTTGCCACGGCGGGGTCGGTCGACGACGGCAAGTCGACGCTGATCGGCCGCCTGCTGCACGACTCCAAGTCCCTGATGGCCGACGAGCTCGGCACGGCCGCCGACCTGGCGCGGCTGACCGACGGCCTGCGCGCCGAGCGCGAGCAGGGCATCACGATCGACGTCGCGTACCGCCACTTCGCCACCCCGAACCGCCGGTTCGTGCTGCACGACTGCCCCGGCCACGCGCAGTACACGCGCAACATGGCCACCGGCGCGTCGACCGCCGACCTCGCGCTCGTGCTCGTCGACGCCCGCCGCGGCATGACCGAGCAGTCCCGCCGCCACCTGGCGATCGCGACGCTGCTCGGCGTGCCGAGCGTGACCGTGCTGGTGAACAAGATGGATCTCGTCGGCTACGCCGAGGAGCGCTTCGACGCGGTCGCGCGCGAGGTGCTCGACTGGTCCGCCCGACTCGGCCTGCACGGCGTCGGCTTCATCCCCGTGTCCGCCCTGCACGGCGACAACGTCGTCGAGCGGTCGGCGGCGATGCCGTGGTATGGCGGCGAGTCGCTGCTCGAGCACCTGGAGTCCGTGCCGGCCGCCAACGGCGTTGCGGACGGGCCTGCGCGGCTGCCGGTGCAGTACGTGATCCGCGCCAACGGCACGCGCTGGTACGCGGGCCGGCTCGGAGCGGGGACGCTGCGGGTCGGCGACGAGGTGGTCGTGCTCCCGGGCGGCACCCGCTCGCGCGTAGCGGCGTTCGAGGACGGCGGCGACGTGGCGGCGGCGCCCCGCTCGGTCGCGCTGTCGCTCGAGGACGAGCTCGACGTCGGCCGCGGCGACCTGCTCGCCCGGCCCGCCGAGGCTCCCGAGCCGGTGCGCGAGCTGGCAGCGACCGTCTGCTGGCTCGGCGACGAGCCCGCTCGCCGCGGCGCTCGCTACCTCGTCAAGCACACCACCCGCTCGGTGCCGGCGAAGCTCCACGCGATCGAGCACCGGCTCGACGTCACGACGCTCGGCAACGAGCCCGCCGACGAGCTCGAGCTCAACGAGATCGGCCGCGTCCGGCTGCGCCTAGGAAGCCCGCTCGTTCCCGATCCCTACGAGCAGGTCCGCGCGACCGGCGCGTTCATCCTCGTCGACGAGGCCACGAACGACACCGTCGGCGCCGGGATGGTTGCTTAGGCCAAGGCGCTCGGAGAGGGAACCGACCCGCGGCCCCATGAAGCGGGCCGGCCCCACTCTCCGATCGGACTGAGCGGTATCCGCCCAGTGGTTCTGCCCGATGACCCCAGAGGCGGGCAGTCTGCCGGGGCGAGGTACGCGCCCCAGAAGCGTTCGGTGCTCACGTAGAAGCCGACCGCCGCGCCCCGCTGCGACCAGGCCCGCGCGCGCGCCGGCGCGGTGAGCGCGCCGAGCAACAGCCAGTGGCCGGGCCGCGGCTCGCCCGGGCCTCCGAGTACCAGGCGCGGCCGGACGGGATCGGTGACGTCGAACGCGAACGTGCCGTCCTCGCCGCACACCCACGCCAGCTCCTCCGCGCACGGGGTCGGGTCGATGGCCGGCCGCGAGAGGTCGCGGACGTCGTAGACGGTCAGGTCACCTGGGGCCGGCCGCGTGTCGGCGATCGCGGGCGCCGCCGGATCGCTGATGTCGACGAGGTGCATCGCCCCCGCGCCGTCGATCCGGGGCAGCGGCACGTGCGAGCGGATCTGGGGCGAGTCGGGGTTCGTGACGTCGTAGATCCCCAGGCCGGTGGCGTCGGTGAGGTACATCGTGTCCCCCTCGGGAGAGAACCTCGCGCCGATCGCACCGTTCGGAAGCACGACGACTCCAACGCTGTTGATGGCGAGAACTTGCGCAATCAGTAGAGCCCGGTCGGCAGGCCGCCGTCGGGCAGCGAGCCGTAGACCAGCAGCCGTGGCCGCGGCCCGAGCTCGAACACGGTCGCACTGGCGTTCGGCGGCGAGCCGAGGTGCAGCGGGTCGGCGCCCGTCACGTGCGCGACCGCCACGCGGATGCAGCCGCCGTGGCAGACCACGAGCCACGACCCCGAGGCCGCGATCAGCTCGTCGAGGGCGCCCGCCACCCGCGCCGAGAAGGCCTCCCACCGCTCACCGTCCGGCGCGCGGCGCGGCCCGCCCCGCCAGTTGGTCAGCTCAGGCCCCTGGGCGTCGATCTCGGCCGCCGTTCGGCCGCCCCACTCGCCGACGTCGATCTCGCGCCAGCGCGGGTCGAACCGCGCCGGCCGCAGGCCGAGCAGCTCCGCCGTCTCGCGCGCGCGCCCCAGGTCGCTGCACACGACGCGGTCGTCCGGCAGCCCGTCGAGCATCCCTGCGAGCGCACGCGACTGCTCGCGGCCGCGGTCGGAGAGCGGCGGGTCGAGCTGGCCCTGGAGGCGCTCCTCGGCGTTCCAGGTGGACTCGCCGTGGCGGACGAGGATCAGTCGGTCGCGAGATAGCATCACCCGCCCCATGTTCTCGAAAGTCCTCGTCGCCAACCGCGGAGAGATCGCCGTCCGCGTCATCCGTGCGCTGGACGAGCTGGGCATCGCCTCGGTCGCGGTGTACTCGGAGGCCGACCGGAGCTCCATGCATGTCGAGCGCGCAGGCGAGGCGTACCTGCTCGGCCCCGGGCCCGCCGCCGAGTCGTACCTGAACGTGGACAAGCTGCTCGAGGTGATCGAGCAGTCCGGCGCCGAGGCCGTCCATCCCGGGTACGGCTTCCTGGCCGAGAACGCCGCCTTCGCGCAGCGCCTGGAGGAGGCCGGCATCACCTTCATCGGGCCGCCCGCCTCGGCGATCGAGGCGATGGGCTCCAAGACCCGCGCACGCGAGCTGATGAAGGAGGCCGGCGTCCCGATCGTGCCCGGCACCACCGAGCCGGTCGAGGACGTCGAGGCCGCAGCCAGGATCGCCGAGGACATCGGCTACCCGGTCGCCGTCAAGGCCGCGGGCGGCGGCGGCGGCAAGGGCTTCCGCGTCGCGCTCGAGCCGGACAAGCTCCAGGAGGCCTTCGAGGGTGCGGCGCGCGAGGGCGAGAAGTTCTTCAGCGACGCGACCGTCTACCTCGAGCGCTACCTGCCCGACCCGCGCCACGTCGAGGTCCAGGTCCTGGCCGACACGCACGGCAACGTCGTCCACCTCGGCGAGCGCGACTGCTCGATCCAGCGCCGCCACCAGAAGCTGATCGAGGAGTCGCCGGCGCCGATGGTCGACGACGAGCTGCGGGCCAGGATCGGCGGGATCGCCGTCGAGGCCGCGCGTGCCGTCAGCTACCACTCGGCCGGCACGATCGAGGGCCTGCTCCAGGACGGCGAGTACTACTTCCTGGAGATGAACACGCGCGTGCAGGTCGAGCATTGCGTGACCGAGGCCACGACGGGCGTCGACATCGTGCGCGAGCAGATCCTGATCGCCGCCGGCGAGAAGCTGTCCTTCGCGCAGGATGACATCCGCTGGCACGGGCACGCGATCGAGTGCCGCATCAACGCCGAGGACGCCGCCAAGAACTTCGCTCCCGCGCCCGGCACCGTCACCAGCTACTTCGAGCCCGCCGGGCCTGGCGTGCGCGTCGACTCCGGGGTCCTGGCCGGCTCCGAGATCACGCCGCTCTACGACCCCATGGTCGCCAAGCTGATCGTGTGGGACGCCGACCGCGAGAAGGCGACCCGCCGGATGCTGCGCGCGCTCGACGAGTTCCAGATCGAGGGCGTGCGCACCCTGATCCCGTTCCACAAGGCGATCATGGCCTCCGAGCAGTGGGCCAACGCGGAGACCTGCCGCGACCTGATCGAGGACCGCGCGTGGCTAAAGCAGCTCGTCCAGCCGAAGAACGAGCCGCCTGAGGAGGGGGCCGAGACGGTCGAGCGCGACTACCTCGTCGAGGTCTCCGGCAAGCGCTTCGACGTCAAGGTCCGCGGCGAGGCGATGGCGCCGAACGGGGCGGTGCCGGCTGCAACCCGCCCCGCCCCGCGTCGCGAGCGCAAGAGCGGCGGCGGTGGCGGCGGCGCCAGCGGCGACACGCTGGTCTCCCCGCTCCAGGGCAACGTGTTCAAGCTGCTCGTCAAGCAAGGCGCGGAGGTCGAGGAGGGCGCGCTGATCTGCATCATCGAGGCGATGAAGATGGAGAACGAGATCACCGCCCACAAGGCGGGCACGGTCGCCGAGCTCCCGATCTCGGAGGGGGCGGCGGTGGCGAGCGGCGACACCCTCGCCGTGATCAAGTGAGCGACGAGCTCGACACACTCATCCACGAGGCGGCGGACTGGCTGCGGATCCCGTCGATCTCGGCCGGCGCCCGCAACGAGGCGGCGCTGCGCGCGGCCGCCGAATGGGCGCAGCGGCGCGTGCTGGCCGCCGGCGGGACCTGCGAGCTCGAGGACACGCCGGGCGGCGCGCCGCTGGTGGTCGGCGAGCTGCGGGC
>JBKOYW010000473.1:0-6695 GCA_046744275.1 Actinomycetota bacterium | reverse complement strand
CGGCGGCCAGCGCGCGCTGCATCTCGGCGCGCAGGGCCTGGGCCTCGCGCTCGGCGGCCTCGGCGCGGCGCTCGGCGCTCTGGCGGGCCTCCTCGAGCTGGCCCGGCAGGCCGAGCGCGACGCGCTCGAGCTCGTCGATGCGCTCCATCGCCGACAGCAGGCGCGCCACCACGGCGGCCGCGTCGTCAAGGTCGGCGACCGAGTTGCCCTGGATGCCCGGATCGAGGTTGGTCAGGCGCTCCTCGACCTCGGCGTCGGCCTCGGCGCGCGCGGCCTCGCGGCGCGCGAGCTCGGCCTCGACCCACGGCGTGGCCTTGAGCGGGCGGAAGACGACGAGCGTGCCGGCCGTGCGCCAGCCCTCCCACGGCTGGGGCTCGGGCTCGAGCGCCTGGCGCATCGCGCGCACCACGACCGGGTGCTGCGCGCGCATGCGCTGGAGCATGAGGTTCATCGGGAGCTCGAACCCGAGGTCCTCGAGGAAGAGCGAGAAGTCGAAGCCCTCGTCGAGCTTGACGGGGACGAAGACGGCCTCCATCGGGAAGTCGTCGCCCTCGGCCTGGACGGCGGTGACCTCGACGCGGCCGGCGGCGGACGGCGCCTCGCCGGCCTCCAGGAAGCGGCGCCACGTCTCGGCGGCGGCCGGGACCGGCGCCTTGATCAGCGTCGAGAAGAACGACTGGCCGAGCACCTCGGCGGCCGGGCGCCCGAACAGCAGCTCGGCCGGCTCGGACCACTTGGAGACCGAGCCCTGCCCGTCGGTCAGCACGAAGTAGCCGCCGACGATCTGGCGCAGGATGTCGTCCAACGGGTCCGTGGCCGCCTGCTCGGCGGCCTCGGCCATCAGCTCATCGGGGTCGACGCCTGCGGGGACCGCGGGCGTGGTGCTTTTCGTCGAGGAATCCACGCGGGTTCGTCACTCCTTGCCTCCTCTATCGGCAGGAGCACCCCGCACGTTCAGCCATTCGTCGAGAAGAACGGCCGCGGCGCGAGAATCCAGCGCCGCCGCTCCGCCCGTCTGCTGCGCCAGCGTGGTGGTGAAGCGCTCGTCGTAGAGCTCGATCGGCAGGCGCGTGACCTGGCCCAGGCTGTCAGCGAATCGACGCGTCTCGCGCGTCTGGGCCGAATCGCCGCCGCTGAGCGAGACCGGCAGGCCGACGACCACCCGCTCGACGCCGAGCTCGTGCGCCAGCGCGGCGATCTGCCGGAGCCCGATCTTCGTGGCGGGGCGCAGGATCGGCTCGAGCGGCGTCGCGAGCGTCCCCGACGGATCCGACACCGCGACGCCGCAGCGCGCGCTGCCGTAGTCGAGCGCGAGGACCCTCACACGCCGAGCGCGCGCTCGATCTCCGCGCGCGCGGCGGCCAGCGCGTCCGGGAGCTTGTCCGGCTCGCGCCCGCCCGCCTGGGCCATCGTGTCGCGGCCGCCGCCTCCGCCGCCGACCGCCTGCGCCGCGACCTTGACCACCGCGCCGGCCTTCACGCCGCGCTCGACCGCCCCGGGCGTGGCGGTGACCAGGAGATTGACGCGATCCTCGCCCGGCACCCCGATGACGACCACCGCGGGGTCGCCGAGCTGGTTCTTGAGCCGGTCCGCGAGGTCCGGCAGCGCCTTGGGGTTGTCGAGCTGCTTGATCTCGAAGACCACTTTCACGCCGTCGAGCTCGACCACCGCGTCGGCGTCGAGCCGGTCGTCGACCGGCGCCGCCGAGCGCTTCTCGAGCTCGCGCCGCTTGCGCTCGCGATCGGCCGCGATGTCCGCGACCTGGTCGGGCGAGGTGCGCAGGACCCGGGCGGCCTCCGTCAGCACGCGGTCGTGCTTGCGCAGGTGGTTGATCGCCTCGGCGCTGGTGATCGCCTCGATCCGGCGGACGTTCGACGCCGACGAGGTCTCGGTGGTGATCTTGAACGCGCCGATGACCCCCGTGCTGCGGACGTGCGTGCCACCGCACAGCTCGCGCGACCAGTCGCCGTCGCCGACCTCGACCATCCGCACGACGTCGCCGTACTTCTCCCCGAACAGCGCCATCGCGCCGAGGCTGCGCGCCTCGTCGAGCGTCGTGGTCAGCGCCCGCACGGGGTGGTCGGCGACGATCGCGTTGTTCACCGCGTCCTCGACGTCGCGCACCTCCTCGTCGGTCAGCGGCGCGCCGTGCGTGAAGTCGAACCGCAGCTTGTCCGGGCCCACGTAGGATCCGGCCTGCCGGACGTGGGTCCCGAGCCGGTCGCGCAGCGCCGCGTGCAGGAGGTGGGTCGCGGTGTGGTTGCGCTCGGTCAGGCGGCGCGCGGGGTCGACGCGCGCGATCACGCGCTCCCCCTCGTGCAGCTCGCCCTTGATCGGCTCCAGCACGAGCGCCTGGTCATCGCCGAAGCGCACGACGTCGAGCACGCGCGCGGCGCAGCCGCCGTCCTCGCACTCGATCACGCCGTCGTCGTGGACCTGGCCGCCGCCGGTCGCGTAGAACGGCGACTCGACGAGCTTGGCCAGCACGCGGCCGTCCTCGCGCGCGATCGACGCCACGGCCGTCGCCTGCTCGACGGTCTCGTAGCCGGTGAAGCTCGTCGCCTCGCTGCCCTCGGCGAACGCCGCGATCCGCTCGCGGTCGTCGTCCCGCGCCCCGCGGCCGGCGCTGCGCGCCCGCACGCGCTGCTCGTTCATGAGCTCCTCGAAGCCCTGCTCGTCGACGCCGAGGTCCTGCTCGGCCGCCAGCTCGAGCGTGAGATCGAAGGGGAAGCCGTATGTGTCGTGCAGGAGGAACGCCTGATCGGCGCCGATGCCCTCCTCGCCCTCGTGCTTGGCGCGCGCGATGATGTCGTCGAGGAGGCGGATGCCCTGCTCGAGCGTCCGGTTGAACATCTCCTCCTCCCGCCCCAGCCACATCTCGATCGTCTCGCGCTGCTCGTGCAGCTCGGGGTACGCGCCGCCCATCAGCTCGCGCACCAGCTCCGCAACCCGGGGCAGGAAGCCGGGCTCGATGCCGAGCCGCCGACCCTGCACGATCGCGCGGCGCATGACGCGCCGCAGCACGTAGCCGCGGTCGTCGTTCGACGGCACGACGCCGTCCGCGATCAGGAAGCTCATGCCGCGCGTGTGGTCGGCCAGGATGCGCATGCCGCGGTCGATCTCGAACGTCTCGCCGTAGCGCTTGCCGCTGAGCTCCTCGGCGAGCTCGACCAGCGGCTTGAACTCGTCGGTCTCGAACACCGACGTGGTGCCCTGCTTGTACGCGGCGAGCCGGTTGAGGCCGAGCCCGGTGTCGATGTTCTTTGCCGGCAGCGGCGTGAGCGTGTTGACCGGGTTCTGGTCGTACTGCATGAACACGAGGTTCCAGTACTCCAGGAACCGCTCGTTCTCGCCGCCGGGGAGGTCGTCCTCCTTGCCGAACGCCAGCCCGCGGTCGAGGTACAGCTCGCTGCACGGCCCGCACGGCCCGGTCTCCCCCGCCTGCCAGAAGTTCTCCTTGCGGTTGCAGAGGACGATCCGGTCGCGCGGGATGCCGACCGACAGCCACGCGTCGATCGCCTCCTCGTCCGGGCCGAGGCCGAGCTCGTCGTCGCCCTCGAAGACCGTGATCCAGATCTTGTCGGGTTCGAGTCCGAAACCGTCCAGCGACAGCTTCCAGGCGAACTCGACGGCGCCTCGCTTGAAGTAGTCGCCGATCGAGAAGTTGCCGAGCATCTCGAAGAACGTCAGGTGCCGGTGCGTGGTGCCGACGTTGTCGATGTCGGGCGTGCGGAAGACCTTCTGGCAGCTCACCAGACGGTTGTGCGGAGGCTGCTCCACACCGAGGAAATACGGCTTGAGCGGCTGCATTCCGGCGATCGTGAGCAGCGTCGAGGTGTCGCTCGCGGCCGGGACGAGCGATGCGGACGGCAGCCGCCGATGGTCGTTGCTCTCGAAGAACTCCTGGAACGTGCGGCGGATCTCGTCGGTCGTCATCGCGCCTCTGAGTCTAGGTCAGCTTCGCGGCGGGACCGCCGCCCAGCTTCAGACCCCGACGTTGAGCGCGACGCGGATGCCGCTGTCGACGCTGCCCGACGTCGTCGCGAGCTGGCCCGCGTAGCCGTCGCCGAAGACCATGTCGGTGTCCAGCGACGTCTGCGCGAGATTCGGCACGCTCTGCTCGTATCCGGCGGTGGCGTAGACCAGATCACAGGCATCCTTCGGCAGGGCGAGCTGCGAGGTCTTCAGCTTCGACGCTCCGGACGTTGCGGCCTCGAGGCTCTCGTAGACCTCGAAGTGGATGTGCGGCCAGCGACCCGCGTACGCCGCCGGGAAGATGCTCGTGAAGGCGAGCTTGCCGTCGCTGTCGCTCTGCTGGACGCCGCGCAGGTAGTTCTCGCCGGCGATGTCCCTGGTCGTACATCGAGTACCGGCCGTCGATGTTGCAGTGCCAGAGGTAGACGGCGGCGCCTGCCAGCGGCGTGCCGCCTGCGGCCACGTCGAGGAGCGTCAGGTCGACGGTCATGGGTACGCCCTCCGCGACGCCCGACGCGTCGCCGAAGCTCCTGGTGATGTCGCTGCGGACGACGCCGCTCTCGGTGAGCACGTTCGGGCCGTTGGAGCCGTCGCCGGGGTAGGGGCCCGCGGTCTCCTCCGGGATCTCCGCGGCGTCCTCACCGCCGGTCGTCGCCGACGAGCCGGTCGAGCTCGGCGAAGAGCCGCACGCCGCCAAGGCCGCCAGGGCGACGCTCCCGCCCAGCATGCCGAGCGCGCGCCGGCGGCTCATCAACCTCGGCAAGTCGTACGAGAGCCCGCGGTCGTGGTCTTCGAGTTCGTCGTGCATGCGCAGGATGGTCGGGTCGCCGGCTGGCGAACTGCTGAGAGGGACCTGGGCGTTGCCTGAGAGAGATAGCGTCGCCAGGCGATCGAGTCGCTGGCCGCGCGTGCAGGGCTCGAGGTCGAGCCGGCGGTGGGCGCCCGGATCGCCGGCGTGCGGCTACCGTGAGTGCATGGCATCTGGCAACGCGGCGAGGCTCACGCCATGGAAGGGCAAGGCCGGGCGCGAGGACAAGATCATCCTCGCCGCGTTCGCGGTCAGCGCGATCCTGCCGCTCGCGCTGCTGCCGCTCGTGCCGGCGCTGATCTCGTCGCACCCGGCGCTGCTCGAGCTCATCCGGGGATCGACCGCGTCGATCATCAACATGGGCGCGCGAGCCCGGGTCGGCGAGGCGTCGATCATTGCCGCGGCGCTACTCGGCGTTCCGTCGCTGATGATGTTCGACTGGGCGTTCTGGTGGGCGGGACGGCGCTGGGGCGATCCGGTGTTCGTGTGGCTGCTGGGCGGTCCGGGCCCTCGCACCGAGCGGCGGCTGGCGCGCCTGCACCGCATCGAGGCACGGTTCGGCCCGGCGGCGGTCGTGCTCGCCTATCTCCTGCCGGTGCCGACGGGGCTCGTTTACGCGGCGGTCGGCGACGGCGGCATGCGGCTGCGGGTGTTCCTCCTCCTCGACGCGCTGGGAACGGTGCTCTGGACCACGCTGCTGGCGCTCGCCGGCTGGGAGCTCGGCCAGGACGCCGTCGACGTCGCCGACCTGGTCGCCCGTTACGGGCTGTGGGTGACGATCGGGCTGATCGTGGTGATCACGCTGTGGCGATCGTCCCGTAGCCCACGACCACGTCACCCTTGAGCAGGCACGCGGTCTGGCCCGGGGCGGCGCCGTCGACGGGATCGGCGAGCTCGAGGTCGAGCCGCCGATGCCTACCCGGCTCCGGGTCGCCGGCCACCCGGCAGCCGATCGCGCGCGAGTGGTAGCGCAGCCGCACGGCGTCGACCTCGGAGCCGGCTCGGTGCAGCCGCGCGCCGCGGACCGCGACGGCGCGGGTCGCGAGCTGCTCGCGCGGGCCGACGGTCACGCGGTTGGCGGTCGCGTCGGTGGCGAGGACGTAGAGCGGCTCGGCGGCGGCGACGCCGAGGCCGCGGCGCTGGCCGACCGTGTAGTGGTGGTGGCCGCGGTGGCGGCCGAGCACGCGCCCGGCACGGTCGACGAGATCGCCCGGCCGCTCGCTCATGTCGCCGTGGCGCGCCAGGAACGCCGCCTTGCCGGTGCCGGCCAGGAAGCACAGGTCCTGCGACTCGGGCTTGGACGCCACCGGCAGGCCGGCGTCGGCCGCGAGCGCGCGCACCTGCGGCTTCGTCAGCTCGCCGAGCGGGAAGCGCAGGCGCTCGAGCGTGGCGGGCGCGACCGCCGCGAGCATGTAGGTCTGGTCCTTGGCCGGGTCGGCCGCGGCGCGTAGCAGCCCGTCCGCGGTCGTGCGCGCGTAGTGGCCGGTGGCGAGCACGCCGGCGCCGAGCCGGTCGGCGAAGTCGACCATCGCGTCGAGGCGAACGTGGCCGTTGCAGCCGACGCACGGGTTCGGCGTCACGCCGACGGCGTGGCCGGCCAGGAACGGGTCGACGACGCCGGCGCGGAACTCGTCGCGCAGGTCGAGCGTGAAGTGCGGCAGGCCCATGCGGTGCGCGACCGAGCGCGCGAGCCGGACGGCGTGGGCGGAGCAGCCCCTCGGGCGTGCGGCGCGCGTAGTGGCCGGTCGTCAGCGTGGCGGCGCCGAGGCGGTCGGCGAACTCGAGCATCGCGTCGAGGCGCACGTGGCCGTTGCAGCTGATGCACGGGTTGGGCGTGAGGCCCTCCGCATGCTGCTCCAGCCAGCCCTCCACGACCCCCGTCCGGAACTCCTCACGCAGGTCGATCGAGAGG
>JBKOYW010000094.1:0-7105 GCA_046744275.1 Actinomycetota bacterium | reverse complement strand
AAGCTGCCGCCCGTCGACCACTTCGTCCAGCCGCCGAAGCCGACCGGGCTGGACAGGCCGAAGTAATGACCGTCACTATGCTCGTTTAGCCGGCGAGACGGGTCGCCCGCGGCGCGACGCTCAACGCAGCATCTCTGCACGCCTCGGGTCCAGCGTCGGGCGGAGGCCACGACGGCGGAAGCGCGACGTCGGCGCTCAGCCGCAGGTAGCGCACGGTTTGAGCCGCGCCACTTCCTCCTCGGTCGCCTCGCGCACATCCTCATCGCCGATGTGCGAGATGTGCTGGCAGTAGCGATCCTTGTGGCGGACCTTGCCGGCTAGCGGTTGCCCGGGTCGATCGTGGAAGATGGACACGCTACCTCGACTGGCCGGACGCGGCCCTTGTGAGCGGTGACGCCGTCGACGCCGTCGCCCGGCTCAAGGAGGACTCTGACGTGCCGCTGCGCTCGCACGGCAGCCTGTCGATGAACCGGGCGCTGATGGCCGCCGGCCTGGTCGACCTCGTGCAGGTGACGCTCTTCCCGGTGATCAGCGGTCAGACCGGGCTGGACCCGATCTTCCAGGGTGCGGCCGACTTCGACCTCGAGCTGATCGAGAGCCGGACGCTCGACGGCCACATCCAAGAGCTCATCTACCGACCCACCCTCCATTGACCTGTAGCCGGCACCGTTCACGGCTCGAAGGTGCCCTTCGCCCGGGCCGCTGGCACCGCCATCGCGGTAGGTTCGAGCTCTCTGTCGATCAGCCGGTAAGGAGGGTCCCGCCTGGGCTGTGCGTGCGGACCCTCGGCTCAGCCCGAAGTCGAGGCCGAGCTCTCGCGCAACGTGACGGCGCCTCCGTGGCGACGGTCCGACCTCTCCGGTCTTCGTGACGTGACCGGTGCGACGATGTCTGGGTGGCCTTCGTGCCGGACGACTTCCAACCACCACCTGGACTGGTTGCGGATCACTTCCTGCTCGAGCCGCTCGGCCCTGAGCACAACGAGGACGACCACGAGGCGTGGTCGTCCTCGATCGGGCACATCCGGGCGACGCAGGGCTTCCCTGCGGTCGCTGGCCGCGCGCGATGGCGCTGGAAGAGAACCGCGCAGACCTCGAGCGCCACGCCCGCGACTTCGCGGCGCGTGCCGGCTTCACCTACACGGTCCTCGACCCGTCAGACCGCGGCGTGATCGGGCTGCGTCTACATCTATCCCGACAACGATGGCGTCGACGACGCCGTCGTCACCTAGTGGGTGCGTGCCACTCGCGCCGGCTGCGATGCCGCGCTTCGGAAGCTCGTTTCCCGCTGGCTCATCGAGGCATGGCCATTCGAGCGGATCTCATACGCCGGGCCAGCGTAGCCGCTCAGGACAATCGGGCTGCCGCGACGTCCACTGACTCAAGTCGTTCCCGCAGATCGGATGCGAGCGCTTCTTCCTACGAAGGCAACGAAGTCGTGCCCTGGCTGTTCTTCAGACGCCGCTACCAGATGATTTCGCGGTCATCGCAGCGCAGCCGGAAGTGCTGCATCTCGACGAAGTGAGGACTCTCGCGTTGAGGGCGGCAGCGACAGTGCCGAGCGACGCATAGCCACGCCCTCGCGGCCAGCGTTGCAGGTCCGCTTCGGGGCGACTTGCCCGGCGCTAACGGCGCTTGGTGCGTTTCTCGCGATAGAGGTCCGACAGCGCGCCGGCTGTCGCCCGGTTGGCGTTCTGAGCGACCGAAGGCCCTGCCTGGGGCCTGCGCGCTTCGTGCGCCGCTTCCGGGGTGTTTCCGGGAGGCTCGGGGCGCCTGAGGATCCGTCGAAGCCACCGTGGCATGTGGACTTCGCCTCCCCACGCCTCCTGCCGTTCGTTAGCAGTTCGCGGCTCCTTTCGATCGCTTCGATCGTATGTCGTAGCGAGCCCGCGCCGCGGCGCGAGTCTCGGCGCTGCTGCTTGGAGGCTTGCTGTTTCGATTCGTCGCGTCGGTGATGTCCGACGGACGGTGAAGGCTCCGCAACCCTCCGGATGGGGACGCGTTCACCTTGAGGCAGCGCGGCTACCACGAGAATCTGCGGGGTGGGCTCGAGTGCCTTTTAGGTCCCGTGCGCCGGTCGGGGCGCGGGCGGGGTGACGCGCCGAGCGGTGTCGCTGCGTCCGCCGGGCAGCAGGAGCGTTGGCAGCACGGCGATACAGGTGATGGCCAGCGCCCACCAGAAGGTGTCGGCAAAGGCGGCCGCCAGGCCGGCGGTCGTGATCGCGCCCGCGGCATGCTGCTGGAGCACGACGGCCAGGATGGCGATGCCGAATGACCCGCCGAGCTGCTGGAAGATCCTGATCGCGCTGGTCGCCGTTGCCACGGCGTGGGTGGGCAGGTGCTTGTAGACGCCGGCCATCGCGGGGACCAGCGCGGCGCCGATGCCCAGCCCGCTGACGAAGGCTGCCGCGCTGAGCAGCGCGAAGCTCGTGTGCGCGTCGATCTGGGTGTACGTGAGCATCGCCGAGGCGGTGAGCCCGAGCCCGGCGGCGATGATGGGCCTGGGGCTGAGCCGGTCGGTGAGCCGGCTCGCCACGACCAGCGCGATGGCCATGCCGAGGCCCTGAGGGGCGAGCAGCAGCCCCGCGTGGAGGGCGTTCTCGCCGCGGACCTGCTGGTAGTAGAGCGGAAGGAGCAGCGCCGTCCCCAGCATTGCCATGCTGAAGAAGAACACGACGGCCGAGAAGCCGGCGAAGCTCCGCTGGCGGAAGAGCCGCACGTCGATGATCGGCTCGGTCCGCGTGCGTAGGGCGTGGACCGCGAAGGCCGTCAGCAGCACGGCGCCGCCGAGCATCCAGGCGATCGCGGGGGCGTCCGTGAAGCTGCCGTGCGAGCCGGCCTGGGAGAGGCCGTAGACCAGCGCGACCAGCGCCGGCGAGAGCAGCGAGAGGCCGATCGCGTCCAGTCGCGAGGCCTCTGGCCGCTTCGTGGCCGGCATCGCCACGCGACGGGTGGCGAGCAGGGCCGCGATGCAGATCGGGACGTTGATGTAGAACATCAGCCGCCAGCTGGCATCGCTGACGATCAGGCCGCCCAGCACGGGACCGAGCACCGGTCCGAGCATCGCGGGGACCCCGACGACCGCCATCACGCGACCGAGGCGATCGGGTCCCGCCGCGCGCGCGAGGATGGTCTGCGCGAGCGGCATGATGAGCCCGCCGCCCAGCCCCTGCACGACGCGGAACGCGATCAGGCTGCCTGCCGACCAGGCGACCCCGGACAGCACCGAGCCCGTGATGAACAGCCCGAGCGCGACCATCCACAACGGCTTCGCGCCGTAGCGCTCGATCGCCCAGCCGGCGAGCGGGATGACCATCGCGAGCGCCAGCAGGTAGCCGGTCGAGATCCACTGGATCGTCGCGACGGAGGTGTGGAAGTCGCGCTGCAGCGTGTCGAGCGCGACGTTGACCATGGTCATGTCGAGGGCGACCATGATCGCGCCGAACATGATGGTCAGCGCCAGCCTGACCAGCTCGGCCGGGAGCTTGTCGGAGGCGGGCGGGGCGGCGGCGGAGTGAGCGACGGCGGTCATGACGTCATGCTACGCCGCTTTGGCAGAGAGTGTCAAGTCGACAGATGATGCCCATGTGGCAGCTTCCGCCGCGAGCCTTGCTACGGTGCCCGCGATGGAGGCTTCGTACGACCTGCGCGAGCGCAAGCGCACCCGCACCCGGCTGATGATCCAGGCCGAGGCGATGCGGCTGTTCGCCGAGAACGGCTACGAGAACACGACGGTCGAGCAGATCGCCTATGCGGCGGCGATCTCGCCCCGGACGTTCTTCCGCTACTTCCCGACCAAGGAAGACGTCGTGCTGTGGGACGAGTACGACCCGATCGCGGTCGACCTCTTCGAGGCCCGGCCGGAGGGCGAGTCGCCGGCGGACACGCTGCGCGCGATCATCCGCGAAGCGGTGGCGGGCCTGTACCGCCGCGATCCGGAGCAGCTGCTCGTTCGCGCCCGGCTGCTCGGCTCGGTCCCGGAGCTCCGGGCCCGCATGCTCGAGCAGCAGGACAGCGGCAACGAGCTACTCGCCTCCCTGCTCGCGCGTCGCCACGGCCGGCCCGTGGACGACCTCGGCATCCGCGTGCTCGCATCGGCGTTCGGAGCGGCGATCACCATCGCCGTCGACGCCTGGCAGAAGGACGGCGGCGAGAGCGACCTGCTGGAGCTCGTCGAGCGGGCGATTGACGCGCTCGCGACCGGGCTCCGCGAGCTCGATGCCGAGGCGCCCTAGCGCCCGGTCGGGGGCGTGAGCCTTGCGAAGCAG
The DNA here is from genome assembly GCA_046744275.1 of Actinomycetota bacterium. Taxonomy (GTDB): domain Bacteria; phylum Actinomycetota; class Thermoleophilia; order Solirubrobacterales; family Solirubrobacteraceae; genus DASSUW01. Next base: position 2,838 of record JBKOYW010000094.1, on the reverse strand, counting down.
TCGAGCGTCCGCACCGTGTCGTGGTAGTCGTCGACGATGGTGACCTTCATGGCGACCCTCGGCGATGCACGCGGAGGTAGTCGGCGCCGGCGACGGAGACCGACACGAGTGGGCCGTCCGTCATCGAACGATGGCGCCGGATGAAGCCGCGGTCGTTCGCCTCCTCCCACACAGGAAGGCGCGGACACGAGGTCCGCCAGGCCTCGAGTACCTCGATGTCTGGACGCGGCTCATCGCCGGATCCGCTCGAGCAGATCGAGCACCAGGCTGTCGACGCGGTCCGATCCGGGCATATTGGTCCATTCAGGAAGACGTCCGTCCTCGCGTGGCCGCGCCAGATCCTCATCGACGGGCAGCCGGCGGACGTCTACGACACGATCGCGGCGAACGGGCGGTTCTTGGCTGCGACCTTGATCCCGAAGCTCTTCATCAACGTTGAGCCGGGAATGGCGATGACCGATCGCGAGCGTAGCTTCGTCCGAACCTTCCCCAACCAGACCCGAGGTCACGGTCAAAGGCCTGCATTTCGCGCAGGAGGACTCGGCGGAGGAGATCGGCGACGCGATCGCCAGGTCGTCGAGCGGCTGTAGTGAACGCCGGCAGGGGCTCGCGGAGCGACGACGCGATGCAGCGGATCGCGGTCGCTTCGCGCTGGAGCGCACGCCGGCCGACCGGGACGAGCTCGGCAACACGCGGACCGCGGCCGTCGGCCTGCGCTCCTGCTCATCGGTCGACGAGCAGGGCGCTCTCCGCGACGTCGACCAAGACGTTGGCGATCTCCTCCGGGGAAAGCCCCCGGCGGGACGCGAGCGCGTCGTATGCGTCGAAGCCGGCCAGCAGCCAGATCACGGTCGTGGCGCGCTCGGCCGTCAGACCCGGGCGAAGCGTTTCCTGCGCTGGCGCAAGCTGCGCCGGAGGCCTGCGCAAGTCGCCAAAAATGTCGCCAGAAAATCAGCCAGATTCGCTCACGAGCTTCCGAGTGGCGAACTCTCGCCATGCGCATCCGGACCGAAGTCCCTGCAAATGCACACGATCTTCCGAGTTGTGTAGCGCGCCCGAGAGGATTCGAACCTCTGACCTTCGGTTCCGTAGACCGACTGCGAGCACGCTTGATTTGCTCTAGAAGGCGAAATCAAGCGGCCCGAGTCGCCAAATAATCGCCAGAAACTCGATCTGGCCGCCGTGGGCGCGGCAGGAACTGCACGCGCGTCCGGCACGAGAACGGCGGCTGGCGCCGCGCAGGAGGCAAGACGACTGCGTGTCGCCGCGAGCAAGCGTGCGCGCGCACGGACCGTGACGCCCGCACACGTGGAAGCAGCAGCGAGCAGTTAGCGCGCCTTGCGCCGGGCCGACTGCTCACATTCGTCCGACTCAGCAGCGAGCGGGCGCGCCAAGCGGTGCGCCAGGATTGCTTCTTTGCTAACAAGCAGGGGTCTCCCCCTGCGCTCCTGGTCGTCGTCCGTGGCGCAGCGAGCCGGTCCTGTCGCGTGTTCGCGGCGACGACGGACGCCGACCTGGTCCTCACGCACAGGCGGGGCTGGCGCCCAGGGTCACCGGGATAGATTCAGCTTGCCGTGACCAGGGTCGATGATTACGTTCCTCGCGTTCTGCGGCGTGGTCGGGCTCGGGCGGTTAGTGGCCGACGGTGACGTGAGGATGCTGGGCGAGCTGCGCCGGCACGCCAAAGACCCGCGCTGGCGGGTGCGGGAGGGCGTCGCGATGGCGCTTCGGCGGTGGGGAACGACAGCTTCGATGGACTTGCGGCGGCGATGGCCGAGTGGGCGAGCGGCTCGTGGCTGGAGAGACGAGCCGCCGCGCCAGCGCTGTGCGAGCTCGCCCTTCTCACGGAGCCTCGGCGGGTCAAGGCGACGCTTGGCGTGCTCGAGGCGGCGACCGCCGGGGTCACGACGGCCGGGCCTGCCGACCGGCGGTCCGAGGAGTTCAAAGCCTTTCGCACGGGGCTCGGGCATTGCTCGAGCGTCGCCGTCGCCGCGGCACCCGAAACAGGCGGCCCGGCCTTCGAGGCCCTGATCGAGCGCGCCGCTGTGAGCAGCGATCGCGACCGCCTCTCGCTGTGAGCAGCGATCGCGACCCCCTCTGGATCACGCGCGAGAACCTGCGCAAGCGCCGGCTCCGGCTGCTGGACCCCGAGTGGATAGACGCCCTCCTGGCGCGGCTCGGCTAGGGGGACTGCGGGCGGTCGGCGCGCTCTGAGGCGTCTGCGCCTGTGACATGGGTGGCGCGTGAGCTGCTTGGGTCGCCGTTCGACTTCATCTTCGTCCCCGCGGTATACGAGCTGCTCAAGCGGCAAGTGCGCAACAGCGAGATGCGTGAGGGCGGTCACACGGTCTATGGCCTGTTCGGGTACGCGTTCCTGGCGCTCAGCTTCCTCACGCTGTTCGCGAAGTCGCCCAGCATGGCAGAAGCGCATATCGACGACGATCAGGCTACGAAGAACGCGCTCGAGGCCGTCAGCCTGCCGCAAGTCGATCCGAACGGCTGGATTGTCTACGGCGGCATCGCAACCTGGGTGGTCGTCGCCACGAAAGCCGCGCCGACGACCCCGGCTGATACCGGCGACACCCCGGCCCACCAGAGGGCCGGCGGATCCGCTCACTCCGCAGTCGGCCGGGACGTAGATCGTGAAGGCGCCACGCGCTAGCAACGAGACCGCGACCAGCACGGCGAGCGTCGCGAGGCTCAGCTTCGGCAGCGACAGGATGAGGATGCCGAGCGCGATGTCGATCACCAGGCGGCGCCGCACGCTGCCGCGGCCGCCCGACACGCGCGACGCCTCAGCCGGGCCTGGCGGCCGCTGCACCGTCCGCCGGCGGCTAC
>JBKOYW010000255.1:0-5273 GCA_046744275.1 Actinomycetota bacterium | reverse complement strand
CGCAGTAGCGTCGAGCCGTGCCACTCCAGCGCCGCCTTCGGCGTGCCCATCCGCGACGAGCGCCCACCGGCGAGAACGATCCCCGCGGCGTCCGCCACGCTCAGCCGCCGCCCATGCGTACCAGCCGTCCCATCACTGTGCACGCTACCCGCCGGGCGCGGCGGGCCGGCGACGCACCACGCCGCGTCGCTGCTCTACCTCGCCGCCGGGCTGATGTTCCGCTACGCCTGGGTCGGCGCCGGACCGCTGTCGGCGCGACGACCGCGTGGTGGCGGAGATGGCGCGCTCGCGCCGGCACGGCGACTGACCCGCCCGGCGTCAGCGCAGCGACGGCCGGCGGTGCCTGCGCAGGTGCTCCGCCCCGGCGGCGGACACCGAGACGAGCGCGCCGCGTCCCGGCGCGTGGTGGCGCACGATGAAGCCCCGGTCGTTGGCGTCCTCCCACACGGGCAGGCGCGGGCACGACGTCCGCCATGCCTCGAGCACGTCGGCGTAGGGCCGCGGCTCAGGGCCCATCCACTCGAGGAGGTCGAGGATCAGGCTGTCGACGGTGTCGGACTGACGCAGGCCTCAATTGAGCCAGACGCCGCTCGCTCGCGCAAGGTTCGTCCACCGCGCGACGAACTGGTGCTGGCACCGCAGGAGGCGTAGGCTCGCGCTCGATGGGGGTCGAGTTGGTAGAGGTGCCGGCCGGGCGGTACGAGCTCGGTGAACCTGGAGAGGAGCGCGCCCACGACCTGCCGCGCGTGCTGATCGGCCGCTGGCCGGTGACCAACGCCGATGTCCGGCGGTTCCTCGAGGCGACGGGCCGGGACGTCCCGCCGACGCAGGCGGCGGACGTGCTGGCCGACCACCCCGCCACCGGTCTCACGCGCGAGCTGGCGGAGGCGTTCTGCGCGTGGCTCGGCCTCCACGTCCGCCTCCCGACCGGCGCCGAATGGGAGGCGGCCGCCCGCGGCACCGACGGCCGCGCGTACCCGTGGGGCGAGAGTTTCGACCCGGAGCGCTGCGCGTGCGCCGAGTCCGGTTGGGGCTGGACCGTGCCGGTCGGCACGCATCCCGCCGGCGCCGGCCCGTTCGGCACCGAGCAGCAGGCCGGCAACGTCTGGGAGTGGGTCTCGGACGAGGGCGCCGACGGCTGGGGCGTCGTGCGCGGCGGCAGCTATCTGGACACCGGCTGGGGCCTGCGCACCTCGCGCGCCCAGCCCGCGGATCCGGAGCGGGGCACGATCACCACCGGCTTTCGGGTCGTCGTCGACGGAGGAGGCTGAAATGACGAGAGCAGTTCTGATGGACGCGCTGCGGGCGGTCTACGACCCCTGCTGCGCGGACCGCGGCATCTCGATCGTCGACATGGGCGTCGTCGAGGACGTCCGCGTCGACGGCGGCCACGTCGACGTCGACCTCGTGCTCACCACCGGCTGGTGCCCGTTCGTCGTCTCGATGTCGACCGCCATCCCGGACGCCCTCAAGCAGGTCGACGGCGTCGAGACCGTCGACGTCAAGGTCGTCTGGGATCCCGTCTGGACCATGGATCGCCTGTCGGAGTCGGCTCGCGAGAAGCTCGCGATGCCGCTCGAGCAGCTGGAGCCCTACCGAGCATCGAGGAGCGCTGCCTGATGGCCATCACCGAGGAGCGGCCCGAGGCGGCCGGCAAGAGGAAGGTCGACGCGTTCGTCTTCGACTGCGTTTGCCACATCTTCAACTTCGACAAGAAGAACGCGATCGGCCCGCCCGGCGAGCTGTTCGACGAGCACCTCTACGCGTTCCACCAGCTGCTGACCCGCGAGGGCGAGCGGATCCTGTCGCGCGACGAGTTCTTCCGCGAGTGGAGCGTCGACGAGATCTACGAGATGGTCATCGAGGGCTCCGACACCGACATGATCGTGGCGCAACCGCTGCCGCTCACCGACCTCTTCCACGACGGCCTGTCGGCATGGGAGAAGTGCGCGGAGATGGCGGCCAAGCACCCCGACAAGGCGGTGTTCTGGGGCTCGGTCAACCCGCTCGAAGGCAAGAAGGCGCTCGACCTGATGACCCGCCAGGTCGAGGACCACGGCGCCAAGGCGTTCAAGTTCTACAACGTCCGCTACGACTACGGGCAGCCGTTCCCGTGGCGGATGGACGACCCGCGCGTCGCGTTCCCGGTGTTCGAGCGCGCGCAGGAGCTGGGGATCAACCTGATCGGCGTCCACAAGGGTGTGCCGCTCGGCCCGCAGCCGGTCGAGCACACACGCACGTTCGACATGGACGGCGCCGCCGCCAACTTCCCGGACATCAACTTCGTGATCTTCCACGTCGGCCTGCCGTGGCTCGACGAGGTGCTGTGGCAGATCGTCCGCTTCCCGAACCTCTACGCGTCGATCGCCGCCACGGTCAACTTCATCTCGCGCCAGCCGCGGGTCTTCGCGGAGATGCTCGGCAAGATGATGTGGTGGTGCGGTGAGGACAAGATCATCTACGGCGGCGAGGCGCCGATCTGGCACCCGCAGTGGGCGCTCGAGGAGTTCTGGAACTTCGAGCTCCCGCGGGACATCGTCGAGGAGCGCGGCTACCCGCAGCTGACCGAGCAGGCCAAGCGCAAGATCCTCGGCGGCAACCTCGCCCGCCTGCACGGGATGGATGTGCCGGAGTGAGCGGCTACACGAAGCTCAATCTGCGCGAGGACGTCGAGAACAGCGCCGAGAAGTTCGGCATGGGCGACGTCCTGGAAGCGCACTTCGTTCGCGACGACCTGGACGCGACGCAGTTCGGCCTCAGCCTCCAGCTGCTCAAGCCGAACCAGCGGATGCCGTTCGGGCACACCCACAACCAGCAGGAGGAGGTCTACGTGTTCGTGGGCGGCAGCGGCCGCCTCAAGCTCGACGACGAGATCCTCGACGTCGGCCGCTGGGACGCGGTGCGCATCGCGCCCGAGGTCACCCGCGCCGTCGAGGCCGGCCCTGACGGCCTCGAGCTGGTCGCGTTCGGCGCGCCGAACGTCGGGCTCGGCGACGCGAATCAGGAAATGGGGTGGTGGTCCGAGACCGACTAGGCGACGGCCTCGTCGCCTTCCTCATGCAACAGGAAGCCGGCCGCGTCGAGCACGCGGCGCTCACGCAGCCTGTACAGCCGCTCAGTGCAGGCTGCGTCCGGCTCCCACGCCGCCACGGCGGCCGTGTCGCGCAGCGGCCGCAGCCCGTTCTCCTCCGGCTCGTCGTAGGCCTGGCGTAGCCACGCCAGGTCGTCGGCGATCCGGCGCGGGCGCTGCGTCTCGCCCTCCGGCTCCGGGTTCCAGGGATCCTGGCCGGCGCGGCGTTCGGGCACGCCGGGCGGGCGCGTGAGCGCCACGCCGAGCGCGTTCAGCCAGTCGGGTCTATCGAGCACGAGCTCGAGCATGGGATTCCTCGTTTCCGCTGCGGTGTCCTGGCAAACTCGGAAGGGTCACGCCGTGAGCGGCTCCGACGGCGGCGCCGCCGACATGACCTCCACGCGGTGGCCGGCGGGATCGTGGACGAACCACCGCGGGGCGTTCCAGGCGTTGCTGCCCGGCTGCGGGTCGAACCCGGCGTCGCGGAGCGTCGCGACCGTCGCCTCGGCGTCTCCGGCGACGACCGCCGTGTGGCCCTCGCGCGGCACCGCCGGCGCGCCGACCGGCACGAGGTGGATGTGGGTGTCGTCCTTGCCGATCCAGGTGAAGCGGTCGCGCAGGAGGGGCGGCGGCTCGAGCTCCGTGAACCCGAGCAGCTCCCAGAAGCGGACGCAGTCGCGGACCTGGTCCGGACGGACCTCGAGGGTCACGTGCTGGAGCATGGCCGCAGACTACGCGAGGCTGACGAGCCCGATGCCTGCGAGCGCGGCCGCGACGCCGGTCCGCTGGCTCCCGGTCACCTCCTCGTGCAGGACACGAGCGCCGCGACCAGCACGAGCGCCAGGCCGGTCGCCTGGGACACGAGGAGCACCCAGAGCACGGCGAGCCCCCGGGTCTTCAGGCCGGCCAGGAAGTCCGAGCAGCCCCACGCGATGCTGGCGCCGAGTGCGAGCACGACCGCAGCCACAGGCGCAACGCTCTCCGGCGTCCCTTGCGGTGGACTTGAGGAAGGCTTGACATGATCTCGACATGAGCGATCTCGAGCGCAGGTCCGGATCCCGCCCCTCACGCCGCCAGCGCGAGCAGCGCGCGTACACCCTGGTGCTCGCCGGTGGGACGCTCGCCATCGTGTTCGCCGTGACGACCCTGCTCGCCATCCTCGGCGTGATGGGATGGTCGATCCCGATCCTCGCGGCGATCCTCGCAGTCCTCTGCGCCCTGCTCTTCCGGCGGACCGTCAGGCCGTAGGCGCGTGAAGGTCGCGGAGGCGGTCGGAAGGGCGCTGGCCTCGCTCGGGGTCGACGCCGTCTTCGGCCTCCTCGGCAGCGGCAATCTGACCGTCACCAACGCGCTCCGCGACGCCGGCGTTCCCTTCCACGCCTCCCGCCATGAGGGCGGCGCGATCTGCATGACCGACGGGTACGCGCGCGTGAGCGGTGCGCTCGCGGCGTGCAGCGTCCACCAGGGGCCGGGGCTCACCAACACGATCACCGGACTGACCGAGGCGGCCAAGAGCCGCACGCCGCTGCTCGTGCTCGCCGCCGACGTGCCGGCCGCTGCCCTGCGGTCGAACTTCCGGATCGACCAGGCCGGCCTGGTGGAGGCGGTCGGCGCGGTGGCCGAGCGCGTGCACGGGCCGGACACCGCCATGGCCGACGTGGCGCGGGCGGTGCGGCGCGCGCGAGTCGAGCGGCGCGCGGTCGTGCTGATGCTGCCGCTCGACGTGCAGGCTGCCGAGTGCGAGCCGTCGTTGCCGCCACAGCTCCCAGACCTCGTCCCGCCGCGACCGGGGTCGGTCGACGAGCTCGTCTCGCTCCTCGCGGACGCCGAGCGGCCCACGATCATCGCCGGCCGCGGCGCGGTGCTGGCCGGCGCCGGCCCGGCGCTGCGCCGGCTCGGGCAGCTGACCGGCGCGGTGCTGGCGACGTCGGCGGTCGCCAACGGCCTGTTCGCCGGCGACCCGTACGACATAGGGATCGCCGGCGGCTTCTCGTCGCCGACCGCCGCGCGGCTGCTGCGCGAGGCGGACACGGTGATCGCGTTCGGCGCCGCGCTGAACCAGTGGACGACGCGCCACGGGACGCTGATCGCACCCGGCGCGCGCGTCGCGCAGGTCGACCTCGACGGCGACGCGATCGGCGCGCACCGGCCGGTCGAGCTCGGCGTGATCGGCGACGCGCGCGCGACCGCCGAGGTACTGGTC
>JBKOYW010000083.1:0-16061 GCA_046744275.1 Actinomycetota bacterium | reverse complement strand
AGCCTGTCGTGGTTGCCGAGCGCGTTGCGGTGGTCGCGCCGCCCGAGCCCGCCCCGTCGCCGCCTGCGCCCGTCGTGGTTGTCGCTCCCGAGAAGCCGCCCGGGCCGGTCATCGTCCCCGCGACCAAGCCGCCCGCCCGCGGCCTGATAGTCGGAAGCGACAGGCGCGATTACCCGCTGCTCCGCGGCGCGATTGTCAAGCTCGCCCACGACGACCCCGACACCGCCGCCCGGCTGCTGGCCGCGCTGCTGCCCGCCCAGGGCGTCGCGATCGAGGGCCCGCTGGCCTACGACATCACGATCCGCGAGCTGGGCACGTTCGGGATCGCGATCGCGGGTGGACGGGCGTCGGTCGAGCGGCTGGACGTCCCGCACTCGCGCGGCGTCGCCGAGTTCCACCTGATGGGTGACGCCGTCACGCTGGCCGAGCTGCTCGCAGGCGTCAACCACCGCATCGGCCGCTTCTTCGGCCCCGTCCGCGCCCGCGGTCGCAAGCGGCGGCTGAAGGAGCTCCGTCCCCTCATGGCAGGCACGATCTCGCTCGGCGACGCTGCGCGCTCAGGCGCCCGCCTCGATCCCGAGCTCGTGTACCGCGTCCTCGCCTACGCGGTGCATCCGTCGTGGACCCGGGGCCACGACTTCACGATCGCCCAGGAGATCACCGGCGAGCCGCCGGAGACCTGGTACCTGACCTCGCGCGACGGCGCCGGTGTCACCGTCGCAGCCACGCCGCCGCAGGAGCCGCACGCGACCGTATCGATGTCACGCGAGACGTTCGACCGACTTCTGCGCGAGGACATGGTCCCCAGCGGCCGCCGCCCATGCCTGCGCGGCGACCTCGAGGCCGTCGCGCAGATGCGCGAGTGGACCGACCGCGTCCGGGGCGTCTAGCCCGGCTCGGACGCGGCCCGGCGGGCGAGGACCTCAGCCCGCGACAGGTGGTCCTCGAGTGCCGAGATCGCCTCGCGCAGATGACCGCCCCGGAAGACCTCGACGAGGTACTGGTGGTCGGCGACCAGCGCGGGCAGGTCGTCGCCGGCACGGTCCGCCACCGACAGCACGAGCCGCAGCTCGCTGAGCGCGCCCTGCGCCGCCCGCGTCAGCCGGCGCGAGCCCGCGGCGGCGACGATCGCCAGGTGGAACGCCAGATCGGCTTCGACCAGCGCGCGCCCGTCGCGCGCGACCGCGGCCTCGCCCATCCGCTCGGTCGCGGCCTCGAGCCAGCTCACGTCGACCGGCCGGCCGCGCAGCAGCGTCTTCAACCCGGCGACCTCGAAGACGCGGCGCGCCGCGTAGATGTCGCGAACCTCGTCGGGCGTGATCCGCGCCACCTCGACGCCGCGGTGGAGCGAGTGGACCACCAGCCCTTCGCGCGCCAGCTCCGCGAGCGCCTCGCGAGCGGTCGCGAACGAGACGCCGATGCGCTCGACGAGGTCGGCCTCGCTCAGCGGCGTGCCGGGCATGTACGCGCCCGAGAGCAGCTCGTCCCGCAGCGTCTCCGCGATCGTCGTCGCGGCGGTCGCGCGCCGGATCGGGAGTACGCTCATGCGGGAGCCTCGGATGCCGCGGGATGGTCGGCGACCCTTCCAACCATGGTCCGACCGTAGTCGCGCGATCGACGCCGCGTCAAGCCACCACGGTCCAATCCCACGTGGCGCCGTGGTCGGCGAGGTCACGGTCCGGACGTCCATCCCAACGCACCTCGAGCAGGTCTTACGCGTCGCCGCCGCGGGATCGCCGCACGGCGGTGCTAACCCGGCCGCTGGCGCATCGATCCGCGTCTACCGCGCGTGTCCGTCCGCGTCTACCGGCGCCACGCACAGTGCCGGGCACGAGACCGCACCCGGCGGTCACGACCAAGAGGAGCGTCATGCCAACCGAATCGACACGCCCGGCGAGCCGGTGGAACTCCCTGCTCGCGCTCCGCACCCGCATGCTCGCCGCCCTGGCCGACAGCACACGAGACTGGCGGCGCGGGTGCGGACTGCAACCGCATCCCCGGTCGCGGCCCGAAAGGAGCTGACCGTCATAGGTACCAGACGTCGCGCCCTGGTCATCGCCGCGGTGGCACTGTCCGCGACCATCCTGCCGGCGGCCGCGGCGAACGCCGCCGCCGTGCCGATCGCAGGCACGATCATCGAAGGCTCGGTCGGCGACTGCTCGCCGCCGACCGTCGACGGCCCACTCGTGCGCTGGCGGTGTACCGGCGCCACAGAGACCTACAGCGGCGACCTGACGAGCACCGCCGACGCCGTGTTCGACATGCGCGGGACGTTCAACGCCGAATCCGGCGCTACCACGACCAGCGGCAGCGAGATCTTCACCCGCTGCATCGCCGACGCCTGCGGAACGCTCGAGTGGAACTGGCACGTCACGTTCCGCACCGTCCCGGGCACGCTCGTGGTGCTCTCCGGGCGAGGCCAGGCTCGCATCACCGCGGGAACCGGCGCACCGGCCGACGCGAAGGGATCATTCACGATCGCATGTGAGCCGAACGCCCCCTGCGCGTACAAGGGCCACGTGGTGCCGTAGGAATACCTCCGCGGGCGGCCGCGACCGTCAGGCGTCAGTGCGGCTGAAAGCCGCCAAAGCCGCCGGCGAAATAGACGAGCGGTTGGGCGTCGGCGGACACCCGCAGCCGGCGGACGCGCCCGACGACGATCCAATGGTCGCCGGCCGCGTGCTCGGCCTCGAGGTCGCACTCGATCGCCGCGAGAGCGTCGCGCACGACGTCGGGCTCTGCAAAACGGTCCGCGCCGGGCGGCGCGGCGCGCCGCGCGAAACTGCCGTGTCGCGCCGCGAGGACGTTGACGGTGCAGCGCCCGGCGTGCCGCATGCGCTTCCAGGTGACGGATGCGCGCCCGGCGCAGAACGAGACCAGCGGCGGCTGGAGCGAGACAGCGGCGAACGAACTCACGATCAGTCCCAGCGGCCTATCGTCGACCTCTGCGGTGACGAAGGCGACCCCGGTGGCGAACCGCCCGAAGGCGGTGCGCAGGCTCCGTTCGTCGAGACCCGGTTCAGCGGGCTGGATGGCATGGGCAGTGGGCATAGCTCAGCGCAGGGTGAGCTGGCGGCCGAGCGCGAAGTCGCCGAGGAGCTCGTAAGCGCGGTTGTCTCCGAGCGGGTGCATGAAGCTGCCGGCGCGCACGTCGCGGTACGCGCGGGCCAGCGGGTGACCGTTGAGGTAGCCCGCACCGCCGGAGCTCGCGAGCGCTCGATCGACGATGTGTGCCGCGGTCTTGTTGACGAAGGCCTTCGCCGCCTGCGTCTCGGCGAAGAGCGGGACGACGTGCGGGTCGGAGTCGTCGACCAGCGTGGCGGACCGCGCGAGCGTAGCCCGGCAGGCGCCGAGGTCGATGGCGTTTTCGGCGATCAGCATGCGCGTGCGCGCATCGGGCTCACCGCGGTGCGACGCGGCGTCGGTGGCGATCGATGCCGCGCTCTCGGCGATGCCCAGCGATGCGGAGGCGTGGAAGAGGCCGGCGAGGAGGTTGCGCTCCATGTACGCGTCCGCGTCGCCGGCGACGAAGCCGCCGCGCAGCGCGGAGTGCGGAACCGCCACGTCGGCGAACGTGACGGAGTGGCTGCCCGAGGCGCGCATGCCGAGCGCGTCCCAGTCGTCGTGGATCTCGACGCCCACGGCGTCGGTCGGAACCTGGGCGTAGCCGTAGCGCTCGATGCCGTCGTCGTCCACGAACGTGACGGCGGTGTAGAGCACCGTCGCGGCCGGCGACATCGTGCAGAACGCCTTCCGGCCGTCGATCCTCCAACCGGATGGCGTCCGGGTCGCGGTGGTTCGCGGGCGGGTGAGGTCCTGGTCCCGCTCGCTGACGGCGCTGGCCATGATCACCTCATCGCGTGCGATCGCATTCATCGAGGCGCCGAAGGCAGTGGCCCGCCGGCGGTCGCCGGCAGCGGCTGCGGCCTGCCAACGCCGCACGATGTTCAGCAGCAGGACGAGGTGCATGTTGACGCCGATCGCGATCGATGCGTCGCCGCGGGCCAAGCGGCTCGAGGCGACGACGACGTCATGGACGGACGTGACCCCGAGGCCGCCGCTCTCGGCCGGGATCGGTGCGCTGAAGTAGCGCGCGCGCTTGAGCGCGTCGATGGCGGCGTGCGGGAACGACGCCTCGCGGTCGTTGACTGCGGCGCCGCTCGCGAAGTCCGCGGCGAGCGCCTCAGCGATCCGCACCAGGCGTGCGCCGGCTTCGGTCTTGGCGGTGAGCTCGAGCATCTCGGTCATCCGGTCGCGTCGGTGGCGATCTCGACGGCGACGGGCACGCCGTTCGTGACCATGTCGTAGACGGCCGAGCGCTGCTTGGCGCGCTCGACGACCTCGCGCAGCTTCTCGGCGGACGCGTTGCCGGTGACGCGGAAGGAGACGCCGATGCGCTCGAAGCCGTTGCGGGGCTCGCCGTCGACGCCGAGTGCGCCGCGCACGTCCATGTCGCCGGTCAGCGTCGACTCGACCGACGTGAGCTCGACCTTGCGCGCCGCGGCGACGTAGACGATCGAGGTCGTCAGGCACGCCGCCAGGGCGTGCAGCAGGTACTCGGCCGGGTTGGGGCCGGTGTCGGTGCCGAGCAGGATCGCCGGCTCGCCCGCGTCGAGCTCGAATGCCTCGCTGCGGCTGGCGTCCTCGCCGCCGGCGGCGTAGAAGCCCTTGATCGTCGAGCGGTTGTGGGCGCCGTCGATCCAGCGGTTGCTGGCGCGGAACTGGAACTGCGCCAGCTCCGGTTGCGCCCGGATCAGATCCAGCGTCGCGAACATCGTCTCGGTGTTCACGCCGTTGCGAATGGCATCTGTCACTGCGGTCATTGCCCGACTCCTCGGTCCTCGTACGGTTGGTACGGGAACCGTGCCGCACAGCCGCTCGGCCGACATCCGCGGCACCACCCAATCCGGGTGGGGATGTGGCGGGATGCACGTAGGACGCGAGTACGATCGTCCACGTTGAAGCACGAGACTCGCTTCTGCACCGCCCCCGACGGCATGGGGCTCGCGTACGCGATCGAGGGAGCTGGGCCGCCGCTGGTCAAGGCCGCCAACTGGCTCACCCATCTCGACTACGACCGGCAGAGCCCCGTCTGGCGGCACTGGGTCAGGGAGCTGAGCCGCGGGCGTACGCTGATCCGCTACGACGAGCGCGGCTGCGGGCTTTCGGACCGCCAGCTCGACACGACACCGACGCTCGACACCTACGTCGGCGATCTCGCCGCGGTGGTGGACGCCGCGCGACTCGAACGCTTCGCCCTCTTGGGTCTATCCGGCGGTGGGCCGACTGCGATCGAGTACACCGCGAGGAATCCCGAGCGCGTGAGCCAGCTCATCCTGTACGGCAGCTTCGCGCGCGGCCGCTACCGGCGCAGCGCGGAAGAGGCCGAGCAGTCGCGGGTCCTGATCGAGCTGATGCGGGTCGGATGGGGCGGCGCCGTCCCGGCATTCCGGCAGGTGTTCACCTCGACCTACATCCCGAGTGCCGGCGAGCAGCAGAAGCGGTGGTATGACGAGATGCAGCAGGCCTCGAGCACCGGCGAGGTCGCAGCGCTGCTCTGGCGTTCGCGCACCGACACCGACGTCAGCGACACGGCCCGCCGCATCACCCAGCCGGCGCTCGTCGTGCACGCGCGCCATGACCGCGCCGTGCCGTACGAGGAGGGCCGGCGCCTCGCGTCGCTGATCCCGAACGCCCGCTTCGTGTCGCTCGAGACCGACAACCACATCCTGCAGGAACGCGAACCGGCGTGGGAATTGTTCCTCTCGGAGGTGCGCGCCTTCCTGGGCGATGACGAGCGGGCACCGACTCCGCCCGCAGACATCTCCGAGCTAAGCGAGCGCGAGCGCGAGGTCCTCGAGCTGGTGGCCGCAGGGATGAGCAACGAGCAGATCGCGGAGCGCCTGTTCCTCAGCACCCGCACGGTGGAGCGACATCTCTCGAACGTCTACGCCAAGCTGCGGTTGTCGGGCAAGTCGGCGCGCGCCGCCGCCGCGGCGCGCTTCTCGCGTACGTGACATCTCCTCTCGGCCACGCGCCCGCCCCAGCCACTTCCGCAGTCCGTTCGCTCGGAGCGGGGTCCGAGGGATCTTCCGCCGATCCGCGTCGTAGCCTGCATCGTCCGTGACGCCTCCTGGCTGCGCCCACCTCCACGTCCACTCCGAGTACTCGCTGCTCGACGGCGCATGCAAGATCGAGCAGCTCGCCGAGCGCGCCGCGAGCTTCGGCCAGCCCGCCCTCGGGCTCACCGACCACGGCGTGATGAACGGCGCCGTCGAGCTCTACAAGGCGTCCAAAAAGCACGGCATCAAGCCGATCGTGGGCCTCGAGGCCTACTACGTGGACGACCGGCGCAGCCGCGAGCCCAAGCTCGAGCGCAACCATCTCACGCTGCTCGCGGAGACCGACGATGGCCTCCGCAACCTCGTCAAGCTCTCCAGCGCCGGCTTCCTCGAAGGGCTGCACCGCGGCAAGCCGGGGGTCGACCTCGAGCTGCTCGGGCGCCACGCCGGCGGCGTGATCTGCCTGACCGGCTGCCTCGCCTCGCGCACCAGCCAGCGGATCGTGCAGGGCAAGCCCCAGCAGGCGCGCGCGCACCTCGACGAGCTCGTGCAGGCGTTCGGCCCAGACGATGTCTACTTCGAGGTCCAGCGCAACGGCCTCGCCGAGCAGGAGCAGGTCAACGAGGCGATCAAGCGCTTCGCGGCCGAGATGGGCCGCCCGCTGGTCGCGACCGCCGACGTCCACTACCTGCGCAGGGAGGACTTCGACCACCACGCCGCTCTGCTGTGCGTGCAGACGAAGTCCACGCTCGCCCAGCCGAAGATGAGCTTCGAGAAGAACGAGTTCTTCCTGAAGTCCTCCGAGGAGATGACTGAGGCGTTCGCCGACATGCCCGGCGCCGTCGCGGCTTCGCTGGAGATCGCCGAGCGCTGCAACGTCGAGATCGAGCTCGGCAAGCAGCTGATCCCGCGTTTCGGCTGCCCCGAGGGCAAGACCGAGAAGGAGTACCTGCGAGAGCTCGTCGAGGCCGGGCTTCGTCGCCGCTACGGCGACCCGCCGCCCGCCGAGGCGATCGAGCGCATGGAGATGGAGCTCGGGGTCATCGACGACATGGGCTTCAACGCCTACTTCCTGATCGTCTGGGACTTCGTGCACTTCGCCAAGGACAACGGCATTGCGGTCGGCCCGGGCCGCGGCAGCGCCGCCGGCAGCCTCGTCTCGTACTGCCTGCAGATCACCGACGTCGACCCGCTCCGCTACGACCTGCTGTTCGAGCGCTTCCTGAACGCCGAGCGCGTCTCGATGCCGGACATCGACATCGACTTCTCGGTCCGCGGCCGAGAGCGCGTGATCCGCTACGTGACCGACAAGTACGGCACCGACCGCGTGGCGCAGATCATCACCTTCGGCAAGATGTTCCCGCGCGCCGCCACGCGCGACGCTGCGCGCGTCCTGGGCCACGACTACGGCGCCGGCGACCGGCTGGCGAAGCTGATCCCCGACCCGATCATGGGCCGCCCGCCGAGCTTCGAGGAATGCCTGCAGCCGGGCGCCGACCTCGCCGCAGAGTACTCGCGCGACGCCACGGCCAAGCAGATCGTCGACGTCGCGCGCGGCCTGGAGGGCATCGTCCGCAACGCGTCGATCCACGCGGCGGCGGTCGTGATCTCCGACCGCCCGCTGACCGACATCGTGCCGCTCCAGCTCGCGGACGCCGGCACGGCGGAGGACGGCCAGAAGGCGTACCGGACGGTGACGCAGTACTCGATGAAGCCCATCGAGGAGATCGGCCTCCTCAAGATGGACTTCCTCGGCCTGCGCAACCTCGACGTGATCGAGGACACGCTGGCCATCATCGAGCGCTCGACCGGCGAGCGGATCGACATGACGACGCTCCCGCTGGACGACGCGAAGACGTTCGAGATGATGGCGAGGGGCGACTCGGTGGGCGTGTTCCAGTTCGAGTCCGAGGGCATGCGCGAGGCGCTCAAGAAGGTCGGGCCCGACGAGTTCGAGGACCTCGTCGCCCTCAACGCGCTGTACCGCCCAGGGGCGATGGACCAGATCCCCACGTACGCCCGCGGCAAGAAGAACCCGGACACGATCACGTACATCGACGACCGCCTGCGCCCGATCACCGAGGCGACCAAGGGCGTGATCCTCTACCAGGAGCAGTCGATGCAGATCGCCAAGTCGATCGCCGGCTTCTCCGGGCCGCGGGCCGACGACTTGCGCAAGGCGATCGGCAAGAAGAACCGCGAGGCGATGGGGAAGCTGAAGCCGATGTTCTTCGAAGGCTGCCGCGCCTCCGGCACCGCCGAGGACGTCATCGAATGGCTGTGGAACGTCAACGAGAAGTCCGCCGACTACTCGTTCAACCGCTCGCACGCCGCGTGCTACGCGCTGATCGCCTACCGGACGGCCTGGCTGAAGGCCAACTACCCGTCCGAGTACATGGCCGCCCTGATCTCCTCGGTGATGGACACCAAGGACAAGGTGCCGTTCTTCGTCAGCCAGACGGAGAGCATGGGCATCGAGATCCTGCCGCCGGACGTCAACGAGTCCGACCACGAGTTCATGGTGGTCCAGGGCAACATCCGCTTCGGGCTCGACGCTGTGAAGGGCGTCGGCCACGCCGCGGTCGAGGCGATCAAGCGCGCCCGCGAGGAGGGCGGCCCGTTCGCCAGCCTGTGGGACTTCTGCGAGCGGGTCGACGCACGGGCCGTCAACAAGAAGGCGATCGAGGCGCTGATCAAGTGCGGCGCCTTCGGCTCCACCGGCGCCACCCGGCGCGGGATGCTCGAGGTGCTGGAGGCCGCCCAGGCCGCGGGCCAGAAGACGCAGCTCGACGCCCAGATCGGCCAGGGCTCGATCTTCGACCTCGGCGGCCTCGGGGGCGACGACTCCAACGGGCGCGCGTTCGCGCCCGCCCACCCGCCGATCCCGGCGGAGGAGTACGACCGGCCCGAGCTGCTGGCGATGGAGAAGGAGTCGATCGGCCTCTTCATCACCGAGCACCCGCTCAAGCGCGTACGCGAGGCGCTGCGCATGAAGGCCGACTGCAGCTGCGCCCAGGTGGCCGAGCAGCGCGACGGCGACTGGGTGAAGGTCGGCGGCATGATCACCGAGTCCAAGAAGATCCGCACGCGCTCGGGCACGCCGATGATGTTCGCCACCGTGGACGACCTCGACGGCAGCGTCGAGATCGTGGTCTTCGAGAAGACGCTCGAGGCCGTGGAGAAGCTCCTCGCGGCGGACGAGATCGTGCTGGTGCGCGGCCGGGTCGACCACAAGGAGGCCGGCAAGAGCTGCATCATCGTCCAAGACGCTGAGCGCTTCGCTCCCTCCGACGCCGAGATCGAGAAGGCCAAGGAGCAGGTCGCCAAGCTGGCGGCGACCGCGGCGCCGACGGACATGCGCATCACCGTGGACGCTGCGCGGCTTCAGCCCGCCGTGATCGCCGAGCTGCGCGACCTCTTCGATCGCTATCGGGGAGACGACGAGTTCGTGCTCGTGATGCACACCCGCTCCGGCGTCCGCTGCCTGCGCTTCGGCGACGGCTACAAGATCTCGAGCCGCGACGCCGGGCTGAAGGCCGAGCTGCGCGACCTCCTCGGGCCCGCCCTGGCGCCCGCGCGCGCCGCTGCGTGACGCGGGTCGCGATCGTCGGGCCGGGGGCGATCGGCGCGGCGATGGCGGCGGTCGTCCAGCGCACCGGCGGCGAGCTCGTCCTCTGCGGCCGGAAGCCCCTCGAGCGGCTCGTGGTCGAGCGGGAGGGCGGCGGGGAGGAGGTCGTGCCCGGGCCGGTGGTCACCGACCCGACGGCGGTGCCATGGCAGGCCGATCTCGTGCTGCTCGCCGTCAAGGCCCATCAGACCGAGGGAGCGGCGCCGTTCCTTCACGCGCTGTGCAGGCTCGGGACGATCGTGGTCGCGCTCCAGAACGGCGTCGAGCAGCGCGCGCTGGTCGGCCCGCACGCGCCCGGCGCCACGGTCCTGCCCGCCGTCGTGTGGTTCCCGGTCGAGGGCCTCGGATGCAGACGATCCGGCTGAGGGCGCGCGTGGCCTAGCCGCGCGCCTTCAGGCCCTGCCGACGCAGCCGGAGCGCGTTGTTGATGTCTCCGCGCTCGACCGCCTTCCCGGCCGCGCCCGGTCCCTCGAACACGCACGGCAGTCCCTCGAACCTCGGCTCCGACAGGAACGCCGCGCATCCTTTCCGGCCGAGCTCGCCGTCGCCGAGGTTGGCGTGGCGGTCGACGTTGGAGCCGAGCTTGGTCATCGAGTCGTTGACGTGCAGGGAGCCGAGCCGGTCGAGTCCGACCACGCGGTCGAACTCGTCGAGGACGTCGCTCAAGCCCTCGGCGGTGCGGATGTCGTAGCCGCTGGCCAGCAGGTGGCAGGAGTCGAGGCAGGCGCCGAGCCGCTTGCCGCCGCCGGCGCCGTCGATCAGCGCCGCCAGCTCCTCGAACGTCCGCCCGAGCGTCCCGCCCGCACCCGCGGTGTTCTCCAGGTGCAGCGGGCAGCCGTCGGACTCCTTCAGCGCCTCGCCGATCGTCTTCGCCGCCCGCTTGATCGCGCCGTCGACGCCGCCCTTGAGCGCCGAGCCCGGATGCAGGACGACCGACACGGCCCCGAGTGCCTTGCCGGCCTGCAGCGACGCGGTCAGCGAGGTCAGCGACTTCTTCCGGATCTCCTTGTCCTCGGACGCGCAGTTGAGGAGGTAGACGGCGTGGATCAGCAGCGCCTCGACGCTCGAGCGCTCGAATGCCTCCTTGTACGCGGCGACCTTCTCGTCGTCGTAGACGGTGGGCCGCCACTGCCGCGGGCTCTGGTTGAAGATCTGGATCGCCTGGCAGCGGCGCTCGACGCCGCGCTCGACGGCCTTTGCAGGCCCGCCGGCGGGGGAGACATGGGCGCCGATCAGCATGGGCCGGGAAGGCTAGCGGCGGCCCGAGAATGCGCCGCCCCCGGCGGACGCGCGCATGCGATGCTTAGGGCATGCGGGTACGGTTCCCTCCCTCGCCGACAGGGGCGCTGCACATCGGCAATGCGCGGACGGCGCTCTACAACTGGCTGCTGGCACGTGGCCAGGGCGGCCAGCTCGTGCTGCGGATCGAGGACACCGACCGTGAGCGCTCCACGCCCGAGAACGTGCAGACAATCTTCGACGCGCTGGAGTGGCTCGGGATCGACTGGGACGAAGGCCCGATCTACCAGAGCGCCAACGCGGACCGCCACGCCGAGGTCGTCCAGCGGCTGGTCGACGGCGGCCATGCCTACCAGTCGACCGCCGGGCCGGACGAGGTCAAGGCGTTCAAGGAGCAGCACGGCAACCGCGGCTTCCGCGGCGAGGACGAGGGCGCGGGCGCGACCCGGCTTCGCGTGCCGGACGAGGGCACGACCGTGGTGACGGACGTGATCCGCGGCGAGACCGAGTTCGAGAACGCGCTGCTCGACGACCTCGTGATCGCGCGCGCCGACGGCACGCCCGTCTACCACCTGGCCGTCGTGGTCGACGACGCCGACGCCGGCATCACCCACGTCGTACGCGGCGCCGACCACTACTCCAATACGCCCAAGCAGATCCTCATCCAGAAGGCGATGGGCGCGCCGGCGCCGATCTACGCGCACCTGCCGCTCCTGCACGGGCCGGACGGCAAGAAGCTCTCCAAGCGCCACGGCGCCGCATCTGTTCAGGATCTGCGCGACGCCGGCTACCTGCCGGAGGCGGTCCTGAACTACCTCGCGCTGCTCGGTTGGGGCTACGACGAGTCGACCGAGTTCCACAGCATCGCCGAGCTGCAGGAGCGGTTCAGCCTCGAGCGCGTCTCCAAGTCGCCGGCGGTGTTCGACGAGAACAAGCTGCGGTACATGAACGGCCGCTATTTGCGCGCGCTCGACCTCGACGACCTCACCGGCCGCCTGGAGGCGCTCACCGGGCGCTCCGGGCTGCGCGACGCCGTCGCGATCTCGCAGGACAAGATCAGCACTCTGACCGAGTTCTGGCCGCTCACGCACTTCTTCTTCGACGGTCCGGAGGACGACCCGGCGGCGCGCGAGAAGGTGATCGAGGCGCCCGGCGCGCGCGAGGCGCTGAGCCAGGCGCGGGCCGCTCTGGCCGAGGTTCCGGAGCCCTGGACCGAGGAGCGCGTGCAGGGCGCGCTCGACGCCGTGGCCGAGCGTCTAGGCGTCAAGCGCAAGCAGGTCTTTCAGCCACTTCGTGTTGCATTGACTGGAACGACCGTCTCACCGGGTATCTTCGAGACTGTCACGCTGCTCGGGCGCGACGAAACACTGGCTCGGGTGGACCATGCGCTCAATGGGAGGAAGGGGAGTTGAACCGGCAGGCAGGCGGCGCGGGCGGCTCAACGATCCGTCCAGACATGCCGATAGAGGGTGAAGCCGGGATGGATCCTGGCCAAACGCCCTCAGACCCCCCTTCCGTGACGACTGATGATCGCCTGATGCCGACGTCTGCGCCCCTATCCAGCGCCCCGTCGGCGCCCCGTGCCGCGTCCGGCTCGCGAGAGCCGTACGCCGTCGTCGGTCGTTCGCGCAACGAGGGCCACGGCAAGCGCCTGACCGCCGCCTTCGAGGCGCTCGAGGTCTTCCCGGCGCTCGCCGAGTCGCGTGACCGCCTGCTCGCGCTCATTTCCGAGGAGCGGCCCTCGACCGGCGAGGTCGTCCGCGCCATCGAGTCCGACGTCGCGCTCGTGATCTCTGTGCTGCGCCTGGCCAACGGGCTCGAGTCGCCGCGCCGCGGCCAGGTCGAGTCGATCGTCGGATCCGTCGAGGTCCTCTCGCCCGAGGCCGTGCAGCGCCTGGCCGCCAACGCCGAGACGTTCGAGTTCTTCGAGCGCGGCAAGACGTGGGACGCCGCGCCCGAGCGCTTCCGGCTGCACGCCGTCGCGGTCCAGCGCGCCGCCGACCGGCTCGCCGCCGCCTCCGGCTACCCGCATCGCGACCGGCTGCTCGTCACCGCGCTGCTGCACGACGTCGGCAAGCTCGTCCTAATGCACGCCTATCCGGGCTACCCGCGCCAGGTCCACGGCCCCGCGCGCACCCCGGAGGAGCGGCTGCACTACGAGCGCCGCGAGCTGGGCGTCGACCACGCGCTGGTCGGCGGCGTCCTCGCGCGCCGCTGGAACCTGCCGAAGGCCGTCGCGTCCGCGATCGAGCGCCACCACGCCGAGGACGCGCAGGGCGACAGCGCCTTCGTCCGCCTCGCGGACATGCTCGCGCACTACTCGCAGGGCTCGCCGGTGTCGTCCACCGAGCTGCTCAAGGCCGCCCGCGCGGTCGGCTTCGGCCCGAGCGAGCTGCGCGCCGTGCTCTACGACCTGCCGTACCCGAGCAAGGATCGCCCGCGCTCGGTCGAGCCGTGCCCGCTCTCGACGCGCGAGCTCGAGGTCCTCAAGCGCCTCGCGCAGGGCATGGTCTACAAGCAGATCGCGCTCGAGCTCTCGCTCTCCACGAGCACGGTGCGTACGCACCTGCACAACATCTACGGCAAGCTGGGCGCGGTCGACCGCGCCCAGGCCGTGCTGCACGCCACCGAGCGCGGCTGGCTCTAGGCCGCTACGCGGGCGGCCCTGGCCGCCAGGTTGCGTAGGATCGCGGTCGCGGTGTCGACCGTCGGCAGCCGCCGCGCGCCGTCGGCGATCCGGCCCGCGCTGTCGCGGTAGGAGCGGTCGGCGAACAGGCCGCGGACCGCGTCCGGTAGCCGGACGAGGTCGTCCGCCTCGAGCGCGATCCCGGCCCCGATGTCGGCGACGCGGCGGGCGTTGTGCGGCTGGTCGGCGAACAGCGGGACCACGACCATCGGCACGCCGGCCGCGAGGGCCGCGTTGACGGTCCCGGACCCGCCGTGGCAGATCATGGCGGCGGCGTGGGGCATGACGTCGGCCTGGGGGATCCATCGCGCCACGTGGACGTTGGCCGCCACGGGACCGAGATCGGCCGGGTCGCGATCCCGCCCGACGGTCACGAGAACCCGCACCGGCAGCACCGACAGGGCGTCGATGGCCCGGCGGTAGAGGCCGGGGAAGAAGTCCATCGTGGGCGCGACGGAGCCGAACGTGAGGTACACCAGCGGCCACTCGTCGTTCTGCCACCAGTCCGGGAGCGGGCGCGGCTCGCGCGGCGCGGGCACCCGGAAGCGCAGCGGCGGTTGCGAGCCGGCGACCTTCGCGGGATCCTCGAGCCCTTCGGGGATTAGCGTGAAGGACTGCGTCCGAGAGAGGCGCTCGAGCTGCGGATCGGGATCGAGCCCGACCTGCTCGCGGACCTCGTCGAGTGCCTCGGCGATCACGGGACCGAGCGTCCGCATGTGCTCGCCGAGCGTGATCGCGACGCTGACGGCCGGGACGCCCGCCGCCTCGGCGGCGAGGCCGGCGGCGAAGTCGGCGATGTCGTGGAGCACGACGTCGGGCTGCCAGTCCTGGATCGCACGGCGCACGTGCGGGTACGCGGCGGGCGTGTCGATGCGGATGAAGATGTCGCCCGCGACGCGGGCGTTGGCGTCGTCCGGGTCCATCTGGCGGGCGGCGGCGAAGATCTGGTCGCGCTCCCCGGCCGGGGGGTCGGGGATGGGATGGTGGTCGAGGCCGGCCGCCGTCACCATCGGGCCGGCGGAGCGGGGGGCGGTGACGAGGACCTCGGCGTTGTCTCGGAGCAGGGCGTGGGCGAAGGGAACCAGGGGGCCGAAATGGCCGGCTCCCTGGCGGGTGCTGATCAGAACGCGCATAGAGAGAGAAGACGCGTCCTGCGCCGGACTATTCCGGGGCGGCGGCCCGATGGCGCGCGTGGAGCACCATCGCGACGGCGATCCCGGCGGCGTCGATCAGGACGTCGACGGGCGGTCCGTGGCGCCCGGCGACGAACGTCTGGTGGTACTCGTCGGTGATCGCGTAGGCGAGGGCGATCGCGGCCGCGGGCAGCGGGGTTTGTAGCTCGAGCGCGCGGTGCCAGAGGTACCAGAGCAGCCCGAACTCGGCCATGTGCGCGGCCTTGCGCAGGATCGTGTCCCACACCCCGAGGCCGGTCCCCAGGTCCGGCTGGGCGCTGAAGAAGAAGATCACGGCCATCAGCGCGAGCGGCGGACCGAAGCGGGAGATCGCGCGCATCGGCCGGTGATGGTGGCAGGATGACGGGGCGATGCTCTCGATTACGACGAAATCGCCTTACGCGGTGCGCGCGCTGACCGAGCTTGCCCGCAGCGGCGGCGCCGGGCCCGTGCCGATCGGGGAGCTCGCCAGGCGCCGCGACATCCCGGTGCAGTTCCTCGAGCAGCTGTTCGCGGCGCTGCGGCGCGCGGGGATCCTCAAGTCCCAGCGCGGGGTCAAGGGCGGCTACTCATTCGCGCGCGAGCCGTCGGAGGTCACGGTGCTCGAGGTCGTCGAGCTGCTCGACGGGTCGTTCGGGTCGGGGGCCGAGTCCGTGTTCGCCGACGCCGCCGCGGCGGCGCGGGCGATCCTCGAGAACGCCACGATCGCCGACGTGGTCGAGCGCGAGAACCGCCAGGCGGGCGCACACATGTATTACATCTGAGCGAGGAGGTCGCGGTGTCTGCGTCCGAGCGCGGCGGTGTCTTCCACCAGGCCGCCTACTGGCTGACCGTCACGCTCGGGATCTTCCTGCTCATGCTGCTCAGCCTCGTGCGCGGCGAGTTCCTCCCACACCGGCCGAAGTCGGTGCTGCTGGTCGCGCTCTCGCTCGCGCTGGTCACCTTCGCGTGCCTGTCGTTCGGGCAGACCTCGACCGGCAACACCGAGGGCACGGCGTCGCTGTACACCTACTTCGCCTCGACCGCGGTGATCGTCCTGCTCGTGCTCAGGCTGCCGCCCTACGCGCCGCGGGACTGGCTCGGTCGCGGGGAGCGCGGATAGCCTCAATGGCGCCCCTATGCGTCTCTCGCCCCTCCTTCTCGCCTGCCTGTGCGCGACCGCGGCCGGCTGCGGCGGTGGGGGTGAGGAGCGCGCGCAGCGGGCGCCGCTGGCGGTCGAGCTGGATGTGAGCTCGCCCGCCGACAACGCCGTGCTGCGCAGCGACACGGTCGAA
>JBKOYW010000242.1:0-6743 GCA_046744275.1 Actinomycetota bacterium | reverse complement strand
GGCTCGGGCAGCTGACCGGCGCGGTGCTCGCGACGTCGGCGGTCGCCAACGGGCTGTTCGCCGGCGACCCGTACGACGTGGGCATCGCGGGCGGCTTTTCGTCCCCGCTCGCCGCTCGGCTACTGGGCGAGGCCGACGCGGTCGTCGCGTTCGGCGCGGCGCTGAACCAGTGGACGACGCGCCACGGGACGCTGATCGCACCCGGCGCGCGCGTCGCGCAGGTCGACCTCGACGGCGACGCGATCGGCGCGTACCGGCCGGTCGAGCTCGGCGTGATCGGCGACGCGCGCGCGACCGCCGAGGTACTGGTCGCAGCGCTCCACGATCATTCGTCCGCGCGTCGAACGCCGGCGCTCGCCGCCGAGATCGCGGCCGGCGGCTGGCGCGACGACCCCTACGAGGATCGCGCGGCGCCGGGTCGGCTCGACCCCCGCACGCTCACGATCGCGCTCGACGCCATGCTCCCCCTCGAGCGCACCGTGGTGGTCGACTCCGGGCACTTCATGGGCTGGCCGTCGATGTACCTGCGCGTCCCGGACGCCGCGGGCTTCGTGTTCCCGCAGGCGTTCCAGTGCGTCGGGCTCGCGCTCGGCAACGCGATCGGCGCGGCGCTCGCGCGGCCCGACCGGCTGACCGTCGCCGCGCTCGGCGACGGCGGCGCGCTGATGGCGCTCCCCGAGCTCGAGACGCTCGGCCGCCTGAAGCTCCCGCTGCTGGTCGTGATCTACGACGACGCCGCCTACGGCGCCGAGGTGCACCACTTCCGGCCGATGGGCGAGGCCGTGGACCTCGCGCAGTTCCCGGACACGAACTTCGCGGCGCTCGCCGAGGCGGCCGGCTGCCGTGGCCTCGAGGCCCGCAGCGTCGACGACCTCGAGGGCGTGCGCAAGTGGCTCGCGACCCGCGACGGCCCGCTGGTGCTCGACGCGAGAGTTGACCCCGACATCTGCGCGGACTGGCTCGAGGAGGCCTTCCGCGGCCACTGAGCCTGAGAGGAGAACGCATGGCCCTGCTCGGAGATCTCATGACGGCGCTGGCCGCGGGCGACGTGCGCGTCGTCGACCTCACGCAGCCGCTGAGCGAGCGCACGCCGGTGCTCCAGCTCCCCGAGCCGTTCGCCAACACGCCCGGGCTCAGCCGGCGCGCGCTCAGCCGCTACGACGACGCCGGGCCGGCATGGGCGTGGGACGTGCTCGAGGTCGGCGAGCACGTCGGCACGCACTTCGACGCGCCCGTGCACTGGATCACCGGCCGCGACGGCGAGGACGTGGCGAGCGTCCCCCCCGGCCGGCTCGTCGGGCCGGCGGTGGTGATCGACAAGTCGGCCGAGGCCGCCGAGGACCCCGACTACCTGCTGACCGTCGAGGAGATCCGCGCGTTCGAGGCCGAGCACGGCGCGCTGCCGGAAGGGAGCTGGCTGCTGCTGCGCACCGGCTGGGACGCGCACGCCGCAGATCAGGACGCGTTCCTCAACGGCGGCCGGACGCCCGGCCCGGACGCCGCGTGCGCGCGCTGGCTGGCCGAGGAGGCGCCGATCGCGGGCTTCGGGGTCGAGACGGTCGGCACCGACGCCGGCGCGGCGCACAGCTTCGACCCGCCGTTCCCGGTCCATCACTTCCTGCTCGGGGCCGGCCGCTACGGGATCACCCAGCTCGCCAACCTGGCCGAGCTGCCGCCGACCGGAGCGGTGATCGTCGTCGCGCCGCTGAAGCTGGTGGACGGGACCGGCAGCCCGTCGCGCGTGCTCGCGCTCACGGCGTGACCGCTTGCCAAATGGGCAAGCGATCAGGATACTCTCGTCGGAGAGCCGATTTCCAGCGGTAAAACTAAGAACACCGCTGCAAATCGTACGCTTCCGTGAGGAAGCGTAAACGGGTCGAATCGTCGCAAATTGCGAACTTTTGCTGGCGCGGTCGCTGGACCCGAAACCGCCGCGCCCTGTTTGGTCGCATCGACATGACGTCTGCGGCCCCGAGCGTCAGTACCGTGCCCTTCGTCGCCCTGGGCCGCGAGAACGAAGCGATCGGCGACGAGCTCCGCGCGGCGTTCGATCGCGTGCTGCGCCGGAGCGCCTTCATCCTCGGCGACGAACTCGGCCGCTTCGAGGCCGGCTGGGCGCAGGCGTGCGGGACCGCGCACTGCGTCGGGACCGCTTCGGGCACCGCTGCGCTGACGCTCCTCCTGAAAGCAGCCGGGATCGGTCGCGGCGACGAGGTCGTCGTCCCCGCCCACACGTACATCGCCTCGGCGCTCGCCGTGATCGCCGCCGGCGCGGTCCCCGTCCTGTGCGACGTCGAGGACGACACCGGGCTCATCGATCCCGAGGCCGCCGCCGCCGCGATCGGACCTCGCACCGCGGCGATCATGGCCGTCCACCTCTACGGCCAGCTCTGCGACATGCGCGCGCTGGGGCGCCTCGCGGCCCGTCACGGGATCGCGCTGGTCGAGGATGCGGCGCAGGCGCACGGGGCCGAGTACGGCGGTCGCCGAGCAGGCGGATTCGGCATCGGCGCCGGGTTCTCGTTCTACCCGAGCAAGAACCTCGGTGCGCTCGGCGACGGAGGCGCGGTATGCACCGACCATGCCGACATCGCCGACCGCGTCCGGCAGCTGCGGGACCTCGGTCAGCGCCACAAGGGCGAGCACGTCTCGCTCGGTGTCAACGAGCGCCTCGACGGCCTGCAGGCCGCGCTGCTGAACGTCAAGCTGCCGCTCCTCGAGGCCGCCAACTTCGCTCGGCGCCGCCACGCGGCGACATACCGCGAGCGGCTCGACGGCAGCGTCCGCCTGCTCGAGGAGCGGCCCCTCTCCCCGTGCGTCTACCACCTGTTCCCCGTGCGGGTGCCCGCGCGCGACGTCCTGGCCACCCACCTGCGCGAGCGCGGCATCGGCACCGGTCTGCACTACACGCCGGCGCTGCACCAACAGCCGGCGCTCGATGGCCACGTCGTCGTCGGCGGCGAGCTGCCTCACGCCGAGGCGTGGGCCGCCGAGGAGCTCTCGCTGCCGATGTCGCCGGGGCTGCACGACGCCGAGATCGAGCGCGCCGCGGAGGAGGTCGTGACGTGCGTCGACCGCTGACCGTGGGCGTGATCGGGCTGGGCTACTGGGGCCCGAACCTGCTGCGCGTCCTCTCCGACGACGCCGACCTCGTGGTCAAGTGGGCGTGCGATCGCGACCCCGAGCGGCTGGCGCGCTTCGCCAGGCGCTACCCCGCGACGCGCCCGACCACCCAGGTGGAGATGCTGCTCGAGGATCCCGAGACCGACGCGATCGTGATCGCCACGCCGGTGTCGACCCACTTCGAGCTCGCCGCGGCGAGCCTCGCGGCCGGGAAGCACACGTTCGTCGAGAAGCCGCTCGCGCCCTCCGAGGCGCTCGCGACCGAGCTGATCGCCCGCGCCGGCCGCGCCGGCCGTTTGCTCATGTGCGGGCACACGTTCCTCTACAGCCCGCCGGTCCGCGCCGTGCGCCGCCTGCTGGACGACGGCGCGCTCGGCGACGTGTACTTCGCGTCGTCGAGCCGCGTCAACCTCGGGCCGTATCGCAACGACGTCAGCGTCGTATGGGACCTCGGACCGCACGACTTCTCGATCCTCCTCCACTGGTTCCGCGAGCCGCCGACGACGATCCGTGCCATCGGCCGCGACGCGCTCGCGAGCGGCATCGCCGACGTCGCGTTCGTCGCCATGACGTTCCCCGGCGGGATCGTGGCCAACGTCGAGCTCAGCTGGCTCTCGCCGAGCAAGCTGCGCCGTACGGTCGTCGTCGGCAGCAAGAAGATGCTCGTCTACGAAGACGGCGCGAGCGAGCCGATCCGCCTGTTCGATCGCGGGATCGTCCTCGGGCGACCCGAGACGTTCGGGGAGCATCAGCTCTCGTACCGGACGGGCGACATCGTGTCGCCGCAGCTCGAGACGTGCGAGCCGCTCGTCGCCGAGCTGGCCGAGTTCGCGCGCGCCGCGCGGGAAGGCGACCCGTTGCCCGAGCAGGCGGCGCTCGCGCTCGACGTCGTGCGCATGACCGAGGCGGCGGAGCGCTCCCTGTCAAGCGGCGGCGCCGCCGTCGCCGTCGGCGACGGCGCGGCGTTCGAGCCGAGGCGCTTCCGGCCACAGGCTCCCGAGCTGCTCGTCGAGGAGCCGGCGGCGTGAGCGCCTACCCCGCGACCGAGACGGCGCCGGCGCCGCCGAGCCGCCTGTCGCTGTTCGCCAAGCGCGAGCTCGACGTCGCCGGCGCGCTGCTCGGCCTCCTGCTGCTCGCGCCCGTGCTGCTGGCGGTCGCGCTGGCGGTGCGGATCACGTCCCCCGGCCCGGCGATCTTCCGCCAGCGCCGCGCGGGCCGCGACCACCGCCCGTTCGTGATGTGGAAGTTCCGCACGATGGTCGAGGAGGCGGACCGGATGCGCGACGAGCTGATCGCGCAGGTGCCGGAGGACGAGTGGCTCGACCTCGAGCACGACCCGCGGGTGACACGCCTCGGCCGCATCCTGCGGCGCTGCAGTCTCGACGAGCTGCCGCAGCTCGTCAACGTGCTGCGCGGTGATATGAGCCTCGTGGGACCGCGCCCGCTGCCGCTCGACGAGCACGAGCGAATCCCGGCCTGGGCGGCGGCGCGCGTCGACGTCCGCCCCGGGGTCACGGGGCCGTGGCAGGTGGCCGGCAGGGAGCGCATCGGGTTCCTCGACATGCTGCGCCTGGACTGCGAGTACGTGGGCCGGCAGTCGCTGTGGGAGGACCTCAAGATCCTGGCCCGTACGCTGCCCGCGGTCCTCGACGGGGAGGGTGCGAAGTGAGCTCCCCCGGAGCGGACCTCGGCCGGTACGTGGCCACGCTGCGGCGGCAGTGGGTGCTCGTGGTCGCCATCGTCGCGGTCAGCGCGGTGGCGGGCTACGTCGTGGCGAGCCTGTCGTCGGCGACGTACGCGGCGACTTCGAAGGTGCTGCTCGACCAGGACCGGCATGTCGACACGCTGCTGGGCACGACCGGCTACGCGCCGGACCCCGAGCGCGAGCTCAACACCGGCGTGCTCCTGATCACGCTCGAGCCGATCGCCGACGACGTGCGCCGATCGCTGGACCTGCACGAGTCGGCCGCGGCGCTCGCCGCCCGGGTGTCGACGGCCACCGACCGCAACTCCACGATCGTCTCGATCACCGCGCGCGACGCGGATCCCGAGCGGGCGGCGGAGATCGCCAACGCGTTCGCCGCCGGCTACCGCAGGTATCGCCGCGAGGCGGTCCGCGACTCCGTGGACGAGGCGCTCGCGTCGGCCCGGGCACGGAGGAACACGCTCGCCGACGCTTCGGAGCGCAGCGAGCTCGATGAGCAGGTGCGGCGGCTGCAGGCGATCGCCGCATTCGACACCGGCGGGGTCGAGGTCGTGCACCGCGCGACCGCTGCCTCGGCGACGGTGTCGCCGCGCCCGCTCGTCAGCTCCTTCATCGCCGGGCTCCTGGGCGCCGTCCTCGCCGCCGCGGCCGTCGTCGTGCTCACGCGGACCGACACCAGGGTGCGCAGCGAGCAGGACCTCGAGCGGGCCGTCGGGCACCCGGTGACGGGCGTCGTGCGCGACCCCGGCGACGCGCCCGAGGCGCTGCTGCCGGTGGCCGTTTCGCTCCGGCGCCCCGTGGTCCGGGTGACGTCTCCCGGGCCGGGCGAGGGCGCGACCGACGTGACGTTCGGCCTCGCGCGCGCGATCGCCCTCACCGGCCGTTCGGCGATCGTGATCGAGGCGGACCCGGGCGATCCGGCGTTCGCACCGGTCGAGCGCCTCCCCGACGCGCTCCTGCCGCTAGCGGTGCCCGGCGACGACGGCGGCGGATCCGCCTGGACGCTGGCCGCGGGCTCGGCCTCCCTCCCGCGCATCGCCGCGCTCATCGACGCGGCGAGCGAGCTCGCCGACGTGGTGCTGCTCGTCGGCCCTCCGGCGGCCATAAGGCTCACCGACGTCGCGGCCGACGTCCTCCTGGTCGCGTGTCTGGACGTCACGCGCACCGACCAACTGCAGCGCGCCGTGCGGGCGCTGGCGGCCGCTGAGGGGGCGCCCGTCGGCGTGGTCGCCACGACGGCGCCGCCGCGCGGCGCGCTGCGCGCCGCGGGCGCTCTGCTCCGTCCCGAGGAATGGCGGCGACCGGCCGCCGGGCGCCATGAGACCGCATCGGAGGTGACCGTCTGATGAGTGTGCACGACGTCGCGGTGATCGGCGCAGGCCCGTACGGGCTGGCCTCGACGGCGCACCTGCGGGCCCGTGGGCTCGACGTCCACACGCTCGGCCGCCCGATGGACCTGTGGGAGCGGCAGATGCCGGCGGGCATGTTCCTGCGCTCGTCGTGGGAGGCGTCCACGATCTCGGACCCCGACGGCGCGCTGACGCTGGACGCCTACGAGGCGCTCCGGCCTGCGCCGATCCCTCGGCCGATCCCGCTCGAGGACTACCTCGGCTACGCCCGCTGGTACCAGGGTCAGGCGGTTCCGGACGTCGACACCCGCCGCGTCCTGGCCGTGCGCCGCGGATCGTCGGGATTCGAGCTGGAGCTCGGCGACGGCGCCGCGGTTGCCGCCCGGCGCGTGGTGATCGCGACGGGGCCGGCCAACTTCGCGCGGCGACCGCCCGCCTTCACCGGCCTGCCGGCCTCCGTCGTGCGCCACTCCGTAGACGTCCCCGAGCCGACCGCGTACCGCGGACGCCGCACCGTGGTGGTCGGCTCGGGGCAGAGCGCGATCGAGCTCGCCGCGCTGCTGCAC